>DASSTF010000001.1:0-11778 GCA_035708045.1 Rhodanobacteraceae bacterium
GGACGCATCGTGCTGCATCCACCGCGTGACGCGGGTTTTGCAGGGCAGGACGCGGCCATCATCGGCAACACCTGCCTGTACGGCGCAACCGGCGGTGAACTGTTTGCCGCCGGTCGCGCCGGGCAGCGTTTCGCGGTGCGAAATTCGGGCGCCGTGGCCGTGGTGGAGGGCGTCGGCGAGCATGGTTGCGAATACATGACTGGCGGCGTGGTGGTGGTGCTGGGCCGCGCCGGGCTCAACTTCGGCGCCGGCATGACCGGCGGCTTCGCCTATGTGCTGGATCGGGAGCGGGATTTCGTCGATCGCTACAACCACGAGCTGGTGGACATCCTGCGCATCACGCCCGAGAGCATGGAACATCACATGCAGCATCTGCGCGGTCTGGTGGCGCGGCATGTGGAGTTGACCGGGAGCCGTTGGGGCCGGCACGTGCTCGGTGAGTTCAGTGCGTTGCTCAACCGGTTCTGGCTGGTCAAGCCGCGCGCGGCCAGCCTGGCGACGCTGGCCGATGCATTGCGGAGGGCGGCATGAGCAAGCAGCCTTATCTGTTCCGCTTCATGGACGTGCCCCGACAGCCGCCGCAAAAGCAGCCGCCCGAGCAACGCATCACCCATCACCGTGAAATCTATCATCCGTTCGGCGCCGCCGATGCGGCCATGCAATCGAGCCGCTGCCTGGACTGCGGCAATCCGTATTGCGCGCGTGGTTGTCCTGTGCACAACGACATTCCGGGTTGGCTGAAGATGGTGCGCGACGGCCACCTCATCGAAGCCTGCGAGCACATGCACAGCACCAATCCGCTGCCGGAAATCTGCGGTCGCGTGTGTCCGCAGGAGCGTCTGTGCGAAGGCGCCTGCACGCTCGAACACACCGAGTTCGGCGCCGTCACCATCGGCAGCGTCGAGCATTGGGTGGTGGACGAGGCTTTCCGCCAGGGCTGGCGTCCGGATCTATCGCGCGTGCGCGAAACCGGGCAACGCGTGGCCATCGTCGGCGCCGGTCCCGCTGGCCTGGCCTGTGCCGAGCGCTTGCGTCGTGCCGGTATCGGCGTGGACGTGTTCGATCGCCACGACGAGGTGGGTGGTTTGCTCATCTACGGCATTCCGTCGTTCAAACTGGACAAGGACGTGATCCGCCTGCGTCGCACGATTCTGGAAGGCATGGGCGTGCGCTTTCATCTCAACACGGAGATCGGGCGAGATATCGCACTGGATGAACTTCTGCACGATTACGACGCCGTTTTTGCCGCGACCGGCGCCTATCGTGCGCTGGACGGCAAATTGCCCGGTCTGCAACTGGAAGGCGTTCATCAGGCGCTGCCGTTTCTCATCGACAGCACCCGGCGCCTGCAGCGCAAGGACATGCCCGTCGACGACAACGCCATCGCCGGCAAGCGCGTGATCGTGCTCGGCGGCGGCGACACCGCCATGGATTGCGTGCGTACCGCGGTGCGTCTGCGCGCCGGCGAAGTGACCTGCGTGTACCGGCGCGACCAGGAAAGCATGCCCGGCTCCGTGCGCGAGGTCGTCCACGCGCACGAGGAAGGCGTGGACTTCCGTTACCACTGCCAGCCGCAGGCGCTGCTGGGCGACGCGCTGGAAGTGACGGGCGCACAACGGGTCGAAGGCGTGCGCGTGGTGGCGACGGAGAGGATCGAAGGCGGCCCGGATGGCACACGCCTTGTCCACGTGGACGACAGCGAGCAGGTGCTGGCGGCCGACGTGGTGGTGATCGCCTTCGGTTTCCGGGCCGAGGCGCCGGCCTGGTGCCGCGCGCTCGGTGTCAAGCACGATGCACAGGGCCGCATTCGGGTCGGCGGATCAGGCAGGCTGGCGCAACAGACCTCGAATCCGCGCGTGTTTGCCGGTGGCGACATGGTGCGCGGCGCCGACCTCGTGGTGCGCGCCGTGCATGATGGCCGCGAGGCGGCGGCTTCCATCGTTCGCCATCTCGCCAAAACAGGCGCGGCGGCGCGATCCGGTTGTGCGCAGGAGGCGTGACATGCCCGGTTGGCGGCGGATCGCGCAACCGCGACAATGGCCGGCATGTGCCTGATCGCTTTTGCCTGGAACGCCCATCCCCGCTGGCGCCTGCTGTTGCTCGGCAACCGCGACGAGGCCCATGCGCGTCCGTCGGCGCCGCTGGCGCGCTGGGACGAAGCTCCGCGGATCATGGCCGGACGCGATCTCGAAGCCGGCGGCACCTGGATGGGCGTGGATCAGCGTGGCCGTGCCGGCGTGGTCACCAATGTGCGCGATCCGATGGCCGACAAAAGCGGCGCCTCGCGCGGTCTGCTGATTGCCGATTATCTGCGTAATGAAGCGTCGGCGACGGCCTATGCGCAGCATCTTTTGACGGCAGCGGCTGGCTATCGGCCCTTCAACCTGCTCGTGTTCGATGCCGATCATGCGTTCTATCTGGGCAACCAGCCGGCGCCACGCCTGCAAGTCGTCAAGGCGGGTGTGCATGGTCTTTCCAATGCCGATTTCAACGCACCCTGGCCAAAGACCAAGACGCTGACCGCGCGCCTCCAGGCCTGGATCGATGCCGGTGGCGACGACGATTTTGCATGGCTGTTCGCAGCCTTGGCCGACGACAGCCGCTGGCCGGACGGCGTCCTGCCCGACACCGGCGTCGGTATCGAGCTGGAGCGCCGATTGTCGGCGGCCTTCATCCGTGGCGAAAGTTACGGCACCCGCGCCAGCACGCTGATCGCCGTCGATCATGCGGGCGCCGGTTGCATCATCGAACGGCGCTTCGGCGTCAATGGCGCGGCGCAGGGCGAGAGCCGGCTCGATTTCGGCAAGCACTGAAACGAAACGCGCCGCCAGGAGGCGACGCGTTTCGATGGTTTCTCGTGACGATGCTTACTGCTGCGGCTGGACGGGTGCGCCCGGCCCGATGTACTTCTCGAGGAACGCCTGCATCCGCTTGTACAGCTCGGTGCGGTGTTCCTCGGTATAAAAGCCGTGGCCCTCGCCATTGACGGCCATCCATTCGAAAGGCTTGTGCGCATCTTCCAGTGCTGAACGCATGGCCTTGGCGCCATCGTAGGGTGCCTGATGGTCATCCTTGCCATGCACCAGGAACACGGGCACGTCTATCTTGTCGGCCAGCTTGTCCGGCGAGTTGGCCGCCAGGACGGCATCGTCGGTACCGAGCACCTTGGCCAGGTAGCTCTTGCCGGAGGCGGTCGACTGGATGTTGCCCTTTTCGAACAGCATCTTGAGGTCGTACACGCCGGCGTAGCCGATGGTGCACTTGAACAGGTGCGGGGCGCGGATCACGGTCATCAATGCCGAATAACCGCCGAAGCTGCCGCCGTAGACGCAGATGCGGTTGGGATCGGCCAGATGCTTGGCGATGGTCCATTTGACCCCGTCGATCAGATCCTGCTGGATGCGTGTGCCCCACTTGAGGTAGCCGGCATGTTGGAAGTTGACGCCACGTCCGCCCGAGCCGCGGTAGTTGACCTGCAGCACCAGATACCCGCGACTGGCCAGGAACTGCGCATCCCAATCGAAGTACCAGTCATCCCGGACGCCGTACGGGCCGCCGTGCGGAACCAGCACCATCGGCAGGTTCTGCTGCTTGCGGTGCGGAGGGAGGGTGAGAATGCCTTCCAGCATCGTGCCGTCGCTGGCCTTGAAACGGAACGGCCAGCGCGTGGCCATCTGCCCGGGCTTGATCCACGGTGCCACCGCAAACAGCTTCCTGACCTTGTGGGTGTGCATGTCGATCAGGTAATAGGTGCCCGGATCGCGGTCGCTGGAGGCGAAAAACAGCAGTTTCCCGCCATCCTGGCTGAAGTTGATGAAATCGATGACCTCGTTGGGGAAGGCCTTTTGCAATGCGCGATAGAGCTTGGAGTCGGGCGCGTTGGGATCGAAGAAGATCGGCTGCGGGACACCGGATTCGGGAATGACGGCAAAAGGGCGCCTGGGCGGCGCCGTCCACTGAATGTCGCCCACGCTCGAGAACTTGTCCGATGCCAGCACTTTGCGATGGGTACCGTCCAGGGCTTCCTGCACCAATGCCGTCGGACCACCGTCCTTGTTGACTTCCACATAGATGTGCTTTTGATCGGGCGTGTAGGCCAGCGGCTCGAAGTAATCGCCGGCTTCCCCGAATTTGAGTTTCGACCAACGATCTATATTGTCCAGATGCCGATAGGCCACGTAGTTGAATTCGGCATTGTTGCCGAAGGCATAGGTGGCCTTGCCCTGCGGATTCACCAGAAATCCCATGCCGGAAACATCCATGTGCGCCAGCAGGCGCCGGGTGTTGTGCGCCGCGTCGATGTCGTAAAGGATGCTGAGATCGTCGCGGCCCCAGGGTTCGGCGCGCACATAGACGTGTCCATTGGGAACGGCCGGTCGACCCACGATGAAACCGAAGCCCTGATCGGAGCCGCGTGTTTGCGCACGGCGGTCGTTGCCCTCGTTGTGCCAGCCGAACAGGTAGTGCTGCTTCTTGCCGGAAATGTTGGTGGCGATCACCTGCCCGGTATGGGTCGGCTCGTCGAGCGACCCGATCTTCTTGCCTATCTCCAGCACGATCCAGTCGTTGCTGACCCACATGGGGTCGAGCGGCAACTGGTAGATGGGCATGCGCAGCTGACTGACGATGGACATGTCCGACAACTGGTAAACGACCAGCGAATGGTGCTTGCCGTCGGGATCGTCCACCCGCACCAGCAGGTGTTTGCCGTCGGGCGACAGGCGCGGATCGCCGAGCAGTGCGTGCCGCGCAAAATCGCTGATCGGCAACATGCCGGGTGCGGCGGAAGTTGTGGTATCGGATGACGTTTGCGCAGCCGGTTGGCCGGCCACTGCGGCGCTACAGGCAAAAGTCAACGTCAGCGCCAGCGGAGCCAGCGCGTGCAGGTAGCGGAAAGCCATGAATGTTCCCCTCTTGATGAATACACCCCTTCCCGGAGTATAGCCACGCCTTCGGTGCTTGTGAAAGGCTGGACGACGCCATGATCTTCCAGCCGCTACACTGTGCGGCGATTCCGCATGGCCATGCCCGCATGAGCGCACCGTTCGTCGTCAACCTCGATCCTGTCGCCTTCCACCTCGGCCCCGTCGCCGTGCACTGGTACGGGCTGATGTACCTGGGCGGTTTTTTCGGCGGCTGGTGGCTGGGCGAGCTGCGTCGGCGCAAGGGGCGCATCCCGGTCGATGCGAATGCCTTCGTCGACCTTCTGTATTACGTGGTGCTGGGCATCATCATCGGCGGGCGCGTGGGCTACATGCTGGTCTACCAGCCGCTGTCGTGGATATGGGACGACCCGCTGCAATTGTTCCGCGTATGGGATGGCGGCATGTCGTTCCATGGCGGTCTGGTCGGCGTGCTGATTGCCGTGGGCTGGTGGTCGCACCGCAAGCGCCTGCATTATTTCGATACGGTGGATTTCGTCGCGCCGCTGGTGACGATCGGCCTGTTCCTGGGGCGCATCGGCAACTTCATCAACGGCGAGTTGTGGGGCAAGCCCAGTCATCTGCCGTGGGCGATGATCTACCCGCATGCGCATACCGAGGATGCGGCCTACGTTCTCGCGCATCCTGCCTGGCAAGCCACGTTCGAGCGGTTCGGCGGCCTGCCGCGCCAGCCTTCGGAGCTTTACGAGGCGCTGCTGGAAGGTGTGGTGATGTTCGTGGTGCTGTACGTGTATTCGATGAAGCCACGGCCGCGTTACGCGGTGTCGGGCCTGTTCGCGCTGATGTACGGCTGTTTCCGTTTCGCCGTTGAATTCGTGCGTTTGCCGGACGCGCAGCTCGGCTATTTGTTGTGGGGCTGGGTGACGATGGGACAGATCCTGTCGCTGCCGCTCATCATCATCGGCCTCGCGCTGCTGTGGATGTCGCGGCGCGCGCCGACATTGTCGGTGGTGGCGGCAAAGGATTAAGCATCCGGCGATTGTTGGGCTATGCTTGCCGGATGCGCGCCTATCTCGATCTTCTGCAGCACGTGCTGGAGCACGGTACCGCCAAATCCGACCGCACCGGTACCGGCACGCTGAGCGTGTTCGGTTACCAGATGCGGTTCGATCTGGCCGACGGCTTTCCCCTGGTCACCACCAAGAAGCTGCACCTGAAGTCCATCGTGCACGAGCTTCTGTGGTTTTTGCGCGGGGACACCAACATCGGCTACCTCAAGGAAAACGGCGTCAGCATCTGGGACGAGTGGGCCGACGCCGAAGGCAATCTGGGGCCGGTGTATGGCCATCAATGGCGATCCTGGCCCGACGGCGACGGCAACGCCATCGATCAGATCAGCCAGGTGGTCGACGAAATCCGCCGCAACCCCGATTCACGGCGTCTGGTGGTGAGTGCCTGGAACGTCGGCGAGCTGCCGAAGATGGCGCTGATGCCTTGCCATGCGCTGTTCCAGTTCTACGTGGCGGACGGCAAGCTGAGCTGCCAGCTTTACCAGCGCTCGGGCGACATCTTCCTGGGCGTGCCGTTCAACATCGCCAGCTACGCGCTGCTGACGCACATGATGGCGCAGGTGTGCGGCCTCGAACCGGGCGCGTTCGTGCACACGCTGGGCGACGCGCATCTTTACCGCAATCATCTGGACCAGGCGCGCGAGCAACTGACCCGCGAACCGCGTGCGCTGCCGGTGCTGAGGCTCAACCCCGAGGTGCATTCCATCTTCGATTTCCGCTACGAGGACATCGCGATCGAGGGCTATCAGCCGCATCCTGCCATCAAGGCGCCGGTGGCGGTGTGATGATCCGGATGTGCCATCCGCAGCATTCCGGCCATCGTGTTTTTCGGCAATAATGTGAACGATAGTCCGGCACGCCGGCTCGCGGGGTGCCAACCACTTTTCAAGGAGCCTGCATGTCCATTTCGTTGATCGCCGCGCTGGATAACGATTCGGCCATCGGCAAGGACGGCCAGATGCCGTGGCACCTGCCGGATGACCTTCGCCATTTCAAGGCACTGACCGTCGGCAAGTACGTGCTGATGGGTCATCGCACGGCGCTGGCCATCGGCAGGGCGCTGCCCGACCGGCAGAACCTGGTGCTGAGCCGCCGTCACGATGCGCCGTTCGCGAACCAGATCACCGTGCGTTCGCTGCCCGAGGCGCAAGCCATCGCCGGCGGCAGGGGGCTGATGGTCATCGGCGGGGGCGAGGTCTATCGCCAGACCCTGCCGTTCGCCATGCGCATGTACCTGACCTGGGTGGACACCAGCATCCCCGGCGCGGACGTGTATTTTCCGAATGTGCATTTCCGCGAATGGGTGGAAATGTCGCGCGTGCACCACAAGAAGGACGCCGACCACGCCTACGCCTTCGACATGGTGGAATACGTGCGCGAATAGGTGCGGCGGGTCATCACCACCATGCATGTGGCCGCCGGCGTGCTGGTCGATGTCGATGGCCGGGTGTTGCTGGCCGAGCGGCCGCCGGGCAAACAGCTGGCGGGGCATTGGGAATTTCCCGGCGGCAAGCTGGAACCGGGCGAAACCGCCGTCGACGCCCTGCGCCGCGAATTGCGCGAGGAACTGGCCATCGAGGCCGATGCCATCGATCCCGTTCCGTTGATTGGCGTGCCGTGGCGTCATGGCGAAGTCGACCTGTACCTGGTCGCGCACCGGGTACGTTCCTGGCAGGGTACGCCACGGGCCTGCGAGGGCCAATCACTGGTGTGGACGTTGCCCGCGGATGTGGATCCGGGCACTTTGGCGCCGGCGGATTGCCATATCCTGCATGCGCTGCGCCTGCCCGACGTTTGATCTGTCGGGGTATGTCCTTCGGCCCAACCAGCCTACAGGCGCGGCGCTTTTGAAGATGCGGCGGCAAGTTCCAGGTAATGCCGGTGCAATTTCTCCACGGCAATGTTCAACGCATCCAGATCGCCGTTGTTGTCGATGATGTCGTCGGCCAGCGCGCGGCGGGCCTCGTCGCTGGCCTGGGCGTCGAGCATGCGCCGTGCGGAGGCCTCGTCGATGCGGTCGCGCTGCATCAGCCGGGCGATGCGCACCTCCGTCGAAGCCTCCACCAGCAGGATGCGATCCACCCACTCGTATTGCGGCCAGGTTTCGGCCAGCAGGGGGATGGCCAGCAGGCCATAGGGTCCCTTGTCGTTGCGCCCCCGTTCGCGCAACCAGGCATTGACGCGCGGGTGCACGATGGCTTCCAGTCGGCGGCGTCCTTCCTTGTCGGCGAAGACATGCTCGCGCAGCGCGCGGCGGTTGAGGCTGCCGTCGGCTTGCAGGATGTCGTGGCCGAAGGCTTCGACGATGGCCGCGAGGCCGGACGTACCCGGCGCAACGACCTCGCGCGCGGCGACATCGGCATCCTGGACGCGGATGCCGAGGGCTTCGAAACGGCGACTCACGGCGCTCTTGCCGGCGGCGATGCCACCGGTCAGGGCCACGACCCAGGAAGTATGACGGGGTGTGTCGGTCAAGCGGATCTCAGCGCAGTCCGGTCAGGTGGGCATAGGTATCCCACAAAGCCGGCCCGGCGACAAACCACACCCAGCCGGCGGCGGCGATGAAGGGACCGAACGGGATCGGCACCGAGCGTTCGTGCCGGTTGAAGGCGATGAGTGCGCCGCCGGTGAGGGCACCGATCAGGGATGAAATCAGGACGATCGGCAACAGCGCAAGCGGCCCCATCCACGCGCCCATGGCAGCGAGCAGCTTGAAGTCGCCGTAACCCATGCCTTCCTTGCCGGTCAGCAACTTGAACAGCCAGTACACGCTCCACAGCGCGAGATAGCCGATGGCCGCGCCGATGATGGCGCTCGCGGGAAGAACGAAAAGCGGTACCAGGGTCAGCAGCAGGCCCAGCCACAGCAACGGGTAGGTGAGCTGATCGGGCAGGAGTTGGGTACGGAAGTCGATGCCGGCGAGCGCCACCAGCATCCAGGTGAAGACCAGCCCGGCGGCAGCGGCCCAGGTGATGCCGAAGTGCCACACGATGACGGCGCTGAGGACGCAGGACAAAAGTTCCACCAGCGGATACTGGATGGAGATGCGGGCCTTGCAGTAGCGGCAACGTCCACGCAACAGCAGCCAGCCGAACAGCGGAATGTTGTCGAAGGCGGACAGGCGGTGTTTGCACCGGGGGCAATGCGAAGGTTCGCGCACCAGGCCGGGCGGCGGCGGTTCCTCGACGGCTTCGGCAGTGTCGAGCATGTCGCTGGCCTCGCGTCGCCACGCCCAGGCCAGGCGCTCGGGCAGGCGCAGGATCACCACGTTCAAGAAACTTCCGACCAGCAGCCCGAGCACGGCGGCGAGGATGATCCAGAGGTAAAGAGGCAGGTCGGGCATGAAAAGTCCTGGCTGACGACATGCAGGAAATCTCGAAAGTCTCTCTCGACGCCATTCCGGCTTTCGCAGGAATGACGAACGAAGAAGCGGTTGTTCGAGGTTTCCAGCAGGGAGAAAGGTGAATCAGAACGTGCCGGCGAGCTTGAAGATCGGCAGGTACAGGGAAATCACCATGCCGCCGACGATCACGCCCAGGATGACCATGATGATCGGTTCGAGCAGGGTGGCCAGCGTATCGACGGCGTTGCTGACCTCCTCCTCGTAGAACTCGGCCACCTTGAACAGCATGTCGTCGAGCGAACCGGATTCCTCGCCGATGCCGGTCATCTGCACCACCATCGACGGGAACAGGCCGGTCTGGCGCATGGCCAGCTGCAGCTGATGGCCGACGGCGATGTCGTCGCGCATCTGCTTGACCGCATTGCCGTAGACGATGCTGCCGGTGGCGCCGGAAACGGCATCCAGGGCTTCGACCAGCGGCACGCCGGCGTGGAAGGTCACGCCCAGTGTGCGGGCGAAACGGGCCAGGGCCGACTGACGTATGATCATGCCCATGACCGGCAGCTTGAGCACGACGCGATCCAGCATGTGGGCAAACTTGATCGAGCGCTTCTTGGCCGCGGTGAGGCCCACCACGGCGCCGATGATCGAGCCGATCACCAGCCACCAGTAACTTTGCATGAAGCGCGAGGCGCTCACCACGATCTGGGTCGGGGCGGGCAGGGCAGCGCCGGCGCTGGCGAACACGTCCTGGAACACCGGCACCACGAACAGCAGCAGAATCATGCTGACCAGAAAGGCCACGATCATCACCATGATCGGGTAGAACAGGGCCTTCTTGATCTTCTTCTTGAGGGCTTCGGTGCGTTCCTTGTAGGTGGCCACGGTGTCGAGCACGGTGTCGAGCACGCCGGCCGATTCACCGGCCTTGACCAGGTTGCGATACAACTCGTCGAACTGGATGGGATAGCGGCCCAGGGCCTCGTGCAACGACGCGCCACCTTCGATGGTGGTCTTGACGTCGTTGAGGATGTTCTTGAAACGCGGGTTTTTCTGCCCGTCGGCGATGATCTCGAAAGACTGCACCATGGGCACGCCGGAAGCCATCATGGTGGCGATCTGGCGGCTGAAGATGGCCACATCACCCGGTTTGACGGCCTTGCCGGTCGACCCGAAAAGCGGCTTGGGCTTTTCGCGCACCGTTTGCGGGTTCATGCCCAGACGGCGTAGCTCGGCCTTGACGAGCGAGGCGTTCTTGCCCGGCATCTCGCCCTTCATCTTCTTGCCGCGCTTGTCCAGGGCCACCCAGTCGTAGACGGTCAGCTTGTTGACCGCCGCGCGGGTGGCGCCAGCGGGGCGGGCGTTCTTGGTGGCGGTGGCTGTGGCCATGCTCGGTTCCCCGGTTGATCTCTTGTGGTGCCCACCCGCCCGGCGGGCGGATCATGGCACGTACTATGGATACATTGTGCGCGCCATGTTGTGTTGCAGTTCGCTAGTCCTTGGTTACGCGGTTGATTTCGGTGAGGCTGGTAACTCCCTCGCGCACCTTCTTGAGGGCGGACATGCGCAAGTCCGAAATACCCGCCTTGCGCGCCACCTCGGCAATCTGCAGGGCATTGCCGCCTTGCAGGATGATCTGCTGGATTTCCTCGATCATCGGCATGACCTGATAAATGCCCACGCGGCCCTTGTAGCCGTCGGTGCAGCCGTCGCAGCCGACGGCTTCGTAGATGGTCAGGCCATTGTCGATATCTTCCTGCGTGAAACCTTCGGCCAGCAATGCCTCCGGCGGCAACTTGACCGGCTTCTTGCAACTGTGCAGGCGTCGCGCCAGACGTTGGGCGATCACCAGTGTGACGGACGAGGTGATGTTGTAGGGCGCGATGCCCATGTTCATCAGACGCGCGACGGTTTGCGCGGCGTCGTTGGTATGCAGGGTGGACAGCACCATATGGCCGGTCTGCGCGGCCTTGATGGCGATTTCGGCGGTTTCCAGATCGCGGATTTCGCCGACCATGATCACGTCCGGATCCTGACGCAGGAACGAGCGCAAGGCCGCGGCGAAGGTCATGCCGCGCTTGACGTTCTGCTGCACCTGGTTGATGCCGTCGACGCGGATTTCCACCGGGTCTTCCACGGTCGAGATGTTGGTGCCCTCGACGTTGAGGATGTTGAGCGCGGTGTACAGCGACACCGTCTTGCCCGAGCCGGTCGGGCCGGTCACCAGCACCATGCCGTAGGGTTTCTTGATGGCGTCGAGGTAGAGCTTTTTCTGGTCTTCCTCGTACCCCAGCTTGTCGATGCCCATCTTGGCCGCCGACGCGTCCAGGATACGCAGCACGATCTTTTCGCCGAACAGGGTCGGCAGCGTGCTGACGCGGAAATCGATGGATTTGTTCTTGGACAGGTTGAGCTTGATGCGGCCATCCTGCGGCACGCGCTTTTCGGCGATGTCCAGGCCGCTCATCACCTTCAGGCGCGA
>DASSTF010000002.1:0-12943 GCA_035708045.1 Rhodanobacteraceae bacterium
ACGTATTTCATGATGGGCGTGGCGCCGTGGCTGGCGGCATACGGGGTACGCGACAGCAGGTCGAATTCCGCGGCATGGATCCGGGACAGCAAACGCAGGTCCGAACGTTGCACGCGACCCCAGCCGACCTGCGCCATGGGCATGCCGTTGGCGTATTCCAGCAGGATCGACTCCGACGCCGTGCCGCCGACCGACAACGGACCCACGAAGTCCACGTGGTCGTCCTCGCGCAGCTCCTCCCACACGTAATGGATTTGCGACAGCTGGCAGCCTTCCGGCAAACCCGAGGCCTTGCACAGCGGCAGCGAACAGCAATCGAGGATGGCGTCGAGACGCTGGAAGGCTTTGTCCAGCACGGCGGCATCGAAGCTGCCAAGATCGTGATCGGCCCGCGCCAGAATCAGCGCCTTGGCCTTTTCCGGATCATAGGACACGGCACCGTTGGCGATCGGTGCAAACAAGGGATCGTCGCGATCGCCGCCGGTGTGGGTGACCTCGATGGTGCAATCCGGCGCGAAGCCTTCGGCGAATCCCACACCGGTGCGTCGGGTGCGCTGGTCGGTGTCGGCGTGGATACGCACGCGGCCATCGGCCGGACAGCCGTCGGCCGGCAACAGGCCACGCTTGCTCAGCATCTTGCGGTTCCAGCGCCCCAGCAGCACGGCACCGTCATAACCATGCCGGGTCAGATGACCCGGGGGCACATCCCACTTCGGCCACGCCTGGCTGGCGTATCCCGGCGGGATCACGTAAGGCTTGGTAGGTGGGCGCACGCCATGCCGCATCAGCATGACGACCTTTTGCAGTTGCAAGGACGTTGCCGGTGCCGACTCCGACGCTGCAACCGCCACCGATGCCGATGAGGTTTCGTCGGCAGGCCTGGCACATCCATACAAGACAGCCAGTGCCGCTGCCACGGCCAGCAAACAGGAGAACAGGGATCGCATATCCATACCTCCACCACGGGTACCCGGTCATGAAAAAAGTGGCGGCTCCCGAGAGCCGCCGAGGACTGTGGGGACAGTAATGAGGGACGTCGTCGTCAGAACACCGCACGGAAGGTCAGCGACCAGCGCGGCGAGGAACACTCGCGCTCGACTTCGTACGCATCCACGTTGAAGGCCGCCTGATTGGCAAGGATTTCCGCCGAGCTGTCGCCGTCGAAATTGGGCTCCATCTGGTAGCTGCAGGCATCCAGGAGATTGGTGCCCGTCAGGCGCAGGATGAACGAATCGCCGAACCGCTTTTCGATGAATATCTCCAGATTGCCGTCGAACTTCGTGCTTTCCATTTCGCCGATGGTCACGAAGCGCGACATGCCCTGGCGCTGATAGCTGGCACCCAAGCTGGCATTCCAGGACGGAATGTCCTGCGTGACGCCCACGTTGTAGACATAGGTCGGCTGGTCGTTGATCTCGATGTCCCTGCCGGTGACCGGATCGGGCCGGCTGGAGAACAGCCGCGTGTAGTTGCCGAAGATGCCGGTATGGTCCCAGCCGAGGAAGGACAGCGGCGTGGAAAGATCGAGCTCGACGCCGTGGACTTTCGCGTCGCCGATGTTCTTGTAGGTATACAGGCCGCCGGGATAATCATTCGGGTCCTGGCCGACATCGCTGACCGGGCGATCGGTCTTCACCAGCCCGATCAGGTTGGAGATCTTGCGGGTAAACAGGTTGACGCCGATGACACCCTTCTTGCCGAGCGTGCGCTCATAGCCGAGATCGAAGCCCAGCGAACGCTCCATCTCGAGATCGGGATTGCCGACCGTCACCGAGTAATCCTCAGGCGATTCAACCACCGTGGCCGGAACCAGTTGGTCGATGCTGGGGCGGCGCACCGTCCGCGCCACGCTGAAGCGTATCTGATCCGTATCCGAGACTCTCCATTGCAAGTGTGCCGACGGATTGAGCATGCTGACCTTGCTGTCGGCACTGCCGGTCTGCTTATCCGTGACGGTGCCGCCGTTGGTCACGGTGTTGATGAAGCGCTGTTTGGTCCGGGTGTTTTCCCAGCGCACGCCGGTTGCCAGCGTGACGGCAGGGTTGAAGAACCACTTGATGCGCGCATAGCCGTCCACGCGGTGTTCCTTGTAGTTGAACGAGCCATCCGTGAGCGTGTCGTCGCCGACGTCGTTGGTGTACTGGTCGAAATCGCGGTTCTTGTTCTTGGCCTGGATGCCGAACTTCAATTCCGCACCCATCATCCCAAGGGCTTCCGCGAAGCCGGGCATCTGGCGGGTGATGGCGACATCGGCCTGCCAGTCATCATCGTCGGCCGAGGTTGCCTCGATCTTGTCCAGGTTGTCGGCCGTATGCTTGTATTTGTACTTGGTCTCGCCGCCGTTGATGCTGTCGCGGCCCAGATACGCCTCGATGCTGGTCAAGTCGCCAAATGTGGAATAAAAGGTCGCCGACAGGCCACGGCTGTCCTCGTCGGTGCTTACATCTTCGTATTTGTGGTCGATCGAATCGAACCCGCCCGGGGTGCCGTCGCCCTCGTACACGTCCGTGTTTTCGTGCTCGTCGCGCCGCGTGCTCAGCGCATAGGCATCCAGGCGCAGGGTCGACTGCTTGGACAGGTTCCAGGTCAGGTCGCCGTTGAAGGAAATATCCTTCGATTCGCGCTGATCCCCCTGCTCCTCGCGCTCCACCGCCGTGGATCGGGAGCGATCGTCCCAGCTTTGCAGGGAACGCCCCATCCCGCCGGCGGCGACTTCCTCGGCAAAGCCTTGCGAGTCGTCCTCGAAGACACCCTGCACGGAATGCTTCTCGTTGAAACGTTTCTGCGCATCCAGCGTCAACGAATAGAACACGGTCTTGGCATCGTTCTGCCCCGACCACGACAGGGCCGCGTTGGGCCGGTACTTGCCGGTCTTCTTGTCCCAGGTTTCCCCCACGCGGACGATCACGCCCGGGGGCAGCGTCGCACCATCCTTGAGAACGATGTTGATGGTGCCGCCGATGCCCTGGCTGTCCATGTCGGCGGTGGGCGAGCGGATGATCTCGATGTGGTCGACAATCTCGGCCGGAATACGGTCGACGGCCACCGAACGATCATTGCCGATACCCGGAACCGGGCGGCCATTGACGAGGATCTGCGTGTAGCCATGTCCCAGCCCGCGCAGCTCCGGCGCCACCGATTCGCCGATGTCGCCAACGAATGCAACGCCGGGGACGCGACGCAACTGGTCGCCCACCGACACCGGCTCGAACTTGGCGAAGAATTGCTTGCTGTACGTCAGCTTGGGCGCGGGCACGTCGATATGGCTGCGATATGTGATGCCCGAAGCGACCACGACCGCCTTCAGGTCGGTGGCCTCGTCCTGCCTGGTCTTGTCGGCTTTCTGTGTGGCCGTTGATGACTGGCTGGCCGAGTTGTCGGATACCGAAGCACCTTGTACCGACTGGGCCGACCCGAGGCCTGGAACAGCGAGTGCGCAACTGCTGAGCAGGAGCGCATGCAAGGTGTTCTTGCGGATCATGTACATGACTTCATCCCCTCCCGAAGAAGTTTTGTTTGCTTTCGACAGCCCCGTGCGGGGCGACCGGCACGTGAAGGTTACGAATAAAAATTCCAAAAAGCAAGTGATTTAGAATTTTTAGTGCAAAACGCCGCTGCTTCGCGTATCCTCGGTGCGTCCGACGAACTTCGGAACACGAACATTTCAAACGGGAGACAGGCCATGAAATCGCTGTGGTTCAAGAGCATCGCCACGTCAGCCATCATTGCCGTGGCAGGTTGCGCGCCGTCCGCGCACGAAGCACCCGCGCCGGCGCAAACGGTTCTTGCACCGGCTTTCGTCACCCCGGCCACGACCAGTGGTGATGTCGGCTCCGCCATCGTCGTGCCGGGCACGGACCATGCGCACGGCCGCATCGTCGCAGCCACGGGATTCGGCGGCCTCGAAATCTACGACCTTGATGGCAAGCGCCTGAAAAGCATTCCCGGGGGTGATCTCGCCGGCGTCGCCATCGGCTACGACGTGCCGCTGGGAGACGCGCGAACCACGGTGCTGGCGGCTGCGGATGCCGAGGACAACAGCCTGCGTCTGTACACTATGGACAACGCCATGCCGGTCCTGGCCGCGCATACCTCGCCCCTGGATTTCGCGGTGGAAGGCGTTTGTCTCATGTCCAGCCACCGCAACGGTGCACTGTATGCCTTCGTCATCGGCGAGGACGGCAGCATCGCCCAACAGATCGTTTACGCCGATGCGGATGGCAAGCTGCAGACGCGCCGGGTTCGCCTGATCCACCTGCCATCCAAGCTGAAGGGCTGCGTCGCCTCGCGCGACGGCCACCTCTACGTGGCCGAGGAAACCGTCGGCATCTGGCGCTTGCAGGGCAATCCCGAGGCCGATCTTTCGCCCACGGTGATCGACACCACCGGTTCCGGTCATCTGGGCGAGGAAACCAAGGGTCTGGCGCTCTACGATGGCGGCAAGGGACACCACTGGCTGTTCGCGTCCGACAGCTCCGAGGGACGCATCAACGTCTACGACCTTGCCCATGACGGTCGCTTCGTCGGCAGCGTTTCCGTATCGGGCACGAAAGGCGACACGCCGATCGAGGAACCCGGTGCGTTGTTCGCCTCCAGCATGAATCTCGGCAAGGCCTTTCCGCATGGCATGCTGTTGGTCGGCGATGAAGACGGCGGCGCCAACTACAAGCAGGTCTCCATGGCCGACGTCGCCCGGACCCTGGGCTTGGAACCGGGTACCGCGCAGGATCCACGCAAGCACGAGCCCCCGGCCATTGCCACCGTGACCGCACTGGTGGAAACCAAGCCGGTCGCCAGCCCCGGTGATGCCGCAGACGATCCCGCGATCTGGGCCAACCCGGACGATCCCGCGGCCAGCCTGGTCGTCGCCACCGACAAGAAGGCCGGCATGTATGTCTACGACATGCAGGGGCATCCCGTCGATTTCCGGCCCGACGGCAACATGAACAACACCGACCTGCGCACCGGTTTCATGCTTGGCGGCAACAAGAGCGTCCTGGTCACGGCCAGCGACCGCACGCACAAGACCGCGGCAATCTATCGCCTGGACACGGCGGCCAGGAAACTGGTGCCGGTCGCCGATGGCAAGCAGGATACCGGCATGCGCGACCCCTACGGCCTGTGCATGTATCAAGACACTGCCCACGACAAGACCTACCTGTTTATCAACACCGGCGAGGGCCTGATGCGCCAGTGGCGGCTGGACGCCGGAGACAACGGCCGGGTGCGCATTCACAGGGTGCGTGACTTCCACTTCGACAGCCAGGTGGAAGGCTGCGTGGCCGACGACGCCAGCCACACCCTGTACGTGGACGAGGAAGACGTGGGCATCTGGAAGCTCGGCGCCGCCCCGGATGCCGGTGACGCGAAAACCTCCATCGATCGCATCAGCGACAACCCCGCGCTGAAATCGGACCTGGAAGGCGTGGGCATCTACCACCTCGGCAACGGCCGTGGCTACATCGTCGCGTCCGTCCAGGGCAACGACAACTACGCGGTCTACCGTCTCGAGGGCGATCATGCCTACCTCGGTTCGTTCGCGGTAGTGGCCGATCCCGCACGCGGCATCGACGGCATCTCCCAGACCGACGGTCTGGAAGTGACCAGTCGCAACCTCGGACCCGGCTTCGAGCACGGCGCGATGATCGCCCAGGACGGACGCAACGTGATGCCGCAGGAAAACCAGAACTACAAATACGTGCCATGGGATGCGATCGCCCGCGCCTTGCACCTGGACGTACGCGAGCAGCCCTGACCCTCGCGTCCGCTGTTTTTTGACACGGCTTTGGTTGCACTCGCCACGTGTACATGCCGTGTCTGGCGCGTGCCCGAGTTCTGGCGGCGCTTCCTCGCCTGGCGCCGGATGCGACCCGCGTAGGGCGGGCACTGCCCGCCGTCATGACCCCCAATGGCGGGCAGTGCCCGCCCTGCGCGTGGCACAATGGCAAATCTTTGTGTCCCGAGGGAACCTCCGCTTCATGCTGCCATCGATCGAACACCGCATTGCCACCGACATCGCCGCCCGCCCCGAACAGGTCAAGGCGGCCGTAACGCTGCTGGATGAAGGCGCGACCGTGCCTTTCATCGCGCGTTACCGCAAGGAAGTCACCGGCGGTCTGGACGACACCCAATTGCGCTTGCTGGAAGAACGCCTGCACTACCTGCGCGAACTGGAAGAACGGCGCACGGCGGTGCTGGCCAGCATCGAGGAACAAGGCAAGCTGAGCGACACGCTCAGGGAAGACATCGAAAACGCCGACACCAAGGCGCGCCTGGAAGATTTGTATCTGCCCTACAAGCCCAGGCGCCGCACCAAGGCGCAGATCGCACGCGAGGCCGGACTGCAACTGCTGGCCGACGCGCTGCGCGACGATCCCACCATGACGCCGGAAGCGCGCGCCGAAGCCTTCGTCGACGCCGACAAGGGCGTGGCCGACGTGAAGGCCGCACTGGACGGCGCGCGCGCCATCATCATGGAAACCCTGGCCGAGGACGCCGCCCTCGTTGGCGAATTGCGCGAATGGCTGTGGAACGGCGGCACGATCCGCGCCAGCGTGATTGCCGGCAAGGAAAACGAAGGCGCCAAGTTCCGCGACTATTTCGACCATGCCGAGGCCATCGCCGGCATTCCTTCGCACCGCCTGCTGGCGCTGATGCGCGCACGCAACGAAGGCGTGCTGGAGCTGAAACTGGTGCCGCCGGGCACGGACGAGGAAGCCGGCCACGCCTCGGCTGACGCGCACGTGGCGCAGCATGCCGGTTTCGAGGATCAGGGCCGTCCTGGCGATGCCTGGTTGCTGGCCACCGCGCGCCTCACCTGGCGTGTGAAGCTGCACCTGTCGCTGACGCTGGATCTTTTCGCGCGCGTGCGCGAAACCGCCGAGGAAGCCGCGATCAAGGTGTTCGGCGACAACCTCAAGGATCTGCTGCTGGCCGCGCCGGCCGGCGCCAAGGCCGTGATGGGCCTCGACCCCGGCATCCGCACCGGCGTCAAGGTCGCCGTGGTCGACGCCACCGGCAAGCTGGTCGACACGGCCACCATCTACCCGCACGAACCGCGCCGGCAGTGGAACGAATCGCTGGCCACGCTGGCCGTGCTGTGCAAGAAACACGACGTCGCCCTGATCTCGATCGGCAACGGCACCGCCTCGCGCGAAACCGACAAGCTGGCCGGCGAACTGATCCGTGCGCTCGGCAAGCCGGGCCTGTCCAAGATCGTGGTCTCCGAGGCCGGCGCCTCAGTGTACTCGGCCTCGGAAACCGCCGCGCGCGAATTTCCCGAACTGGACGTGTCGCTGCGCGGCGCCGTCTCCATCGCCCGCCGTCTGCAGGATCCGCTGGCCGAACTGGTGAAGATCGAGCCCAAGGCCATCGGCGTCGGCCAATACCAGCACGACGTCAACCAGGTGAAACTGGCGCGCACGCTGGACGCGCGCGTGGAAGACTGCGTCAACGCCGTGGGCGTGGACGTCAATACCGCCTCGGTGCCGCTGCTGGCGCGTGTGGCGGGCCTTTCCACCGGCGTGGCCGAAAATGTCGTCAAGCACCGCGACGAGCACGGCGCCTACAAAAGTCGCCGCGCGCTGCTGAAGGTGCCGCGGCTGGGGCCCAAGGCCTTCGAGCAATGCGCCGGTTTCCTGCGCATCACCGATGGCGACAATCCGCTCGACGCCAGCGCCGTGCACCCGGAAGCCTATCCGGTGGTCGAACGCATCCTTGCCCGCTCGGGCCGCGAAGTACGCGCCATCATCGGCGACAGTGCCTTCCTGCGAGGGCTGAAGGCCGCCGACTACACCGACGAAACCTTCGGTGTGCCGACCGTGCAGGACATTCTGAAAGAACTGGAAAAACCCGGCCGCGACCCGCGTCCGACCTTCGTCGCGCCAAGCTTCGCCGAGGGCGTGGAAGCCGTGTCCGACCTCAAGCTCGGCATGGTGCTGGAAGGACGCATCAGCAACGTCGCCGCCTTCGGCGCCTTCGTCGACATCGGTGTGCACCAGGACGGCCTGGTGCATGTGTCGGCCATGTCGCACCAGTTCGTGAAGGACCCGCGCGACGTGGTCAAGGCCGGTGACGTCGTCAAGGTCAAGGTGATGGACGTCGACCTCAAGCGTCAGCGCATCGCGCTGTCGATGCGGCTGGATGACGTGCCCGGCGAGGATCGCGGCAACAAGGCTCAGGCTCCGCGCGACGACTCACGCAACCGCCGTCCGCGCGGACGCGACCATGCCGGATCGCGCCCGACGCCGTCGACCGGCGGCGCAATGGCCGACGCCTTCGCCCGCGCGCGCAAGTCGTAGGGCGGTAGTGCCCGCCGCCCAAGCGCCGAACCGCTTCGATCCTGGAGTTTCATGTCGGGCAGTGCCCGGCCTGCGTTTCTTGAGGCTCGATCATGGCCGAAGCCATCGCGCGCAGGCGCGCTCCTGGCTGTCGGCAATCGCAGGCCACGCAATGTCATTTGGCATCGAGGTCGTCCAGGACTTGCCGCAATATGTCGCCGCCATCGCCCATGCACTTCACGGCCAGCAAATCGTCGGCGCGGGTGCGGCCCTGGTTGATCGCAGCGACAGACGCGCCACGCGCGGCCGCGGCGCGCACGAGGCGAAAACTCGACCACACCATCAGCGATGAGCCCACGATCAGAATGCCGTCGGCGGCATTCACCATGCTCGTGGCCTGGTCGCGACGGACTGCGGGCACGGATTCGCCGTAAAACACCACGTCCGGTTTCAGCATGCCGCCGCAACGCGGGCAGTCAGGTATGCGGAAACGGGCAAAGTCCGCATCTTCGATGTCGGCATCGCCATCCGGCGCGATGCGCGCGGCTTGCTCATCCCAGCCGGTGTTCATGCCCGCCAAACGCCGCTGCAGCCATTCGCGCCGATAGCGGGTGGCGCAATCGAGGCAAACGACGACATCCAGTCGTCCATGCAGGTCGACCACCTGGCGACTGCCGGCGCGCTGATGCAACCGGTCGACATTCTGCGTGACGACGCCATGCACGCGACCGCGTCGCTCCAGTTCTGCCAGCGCCACGTGCGCGGCATTGGGACGGGCGCGCGAGAAATGTGGCCAGCCGGCAAAACTGCGCGCCCAGTAGCGTTGCCGCACGGCGGCATCACCGACAAATTGCTGAAGGGTCACCGGCTGCGCGCGTTTCCACTGGCCATCCGCGTCCCGGTAGTCGGGAATGCCCGAGGCCGTGCTGACGCCGGCGCCGGTGATAACTGCCACGCGCGAGCATGCCCGCAGCCAATCGACCAGATGAGCCACCGGAAAATCCGGCATGTGCGCGACGTCCCGAACCATTACGCCTGCACTATAACGCGACACATTTTCGATGCTAGGCTGCCATGCATGACTACGCAAAACAACCCGACCGTGCGCCGTGAACTTCCCCGCAAACTGGGCCTCTTCACCGGCATGGCCGTGGTGGTGGGCATCATCATCGGCAGCGGCATTTTCCGTGTGCCTTCGCCGATTGCCGCGCAGGCCGGCAACCTGACCGGCATCGCGCTGGTATGGGTGCTGGGCGGCGTGGTGGCGCTGTTCGGCGCATTGTCGATCGCCGAGCTGGCGGCCATGTTCCCGCAGGCCGGCGGACCCTACGTGTACCTGCGCGAGGCTTACGGGCGACCGCTGGCCTTCCTGTTCGGCTGGATGTGGCTGCTGACCACGCCGATTTCGTGGGCCGCGCAAAGCCTGATGTTTGCCGAATACCTGGGCTTTTTCATACCCCTTTCGCGCGCCACGATCCACATCATCGCCGCCGTGCTGATCGTGCTGGTGGCTGCCGCCAATACGCGTTCGGTGCGTATCGGCGCCGTCATCCAGAATCTTTCGACCTCGGCCAAGGTGCTGGCCATCGTCGGATTGTCCGTGGCGATCTTCTTTTTCGCGCCCGGCGGCGAGCACAATCCGCTGGCCAGCGAGCCCATGGGCGTGGCCAAGTGGTCGGGCATCGGCCTGGCGCTGGTGGCGGCCCTGTGGGCCTACGACGGTTGGGAAAACCTGACCACGCTGTCGGGCGAAGTGCGCAACCCGCAACGCAACCTGCCGCTGGCGCTGATTGGCGGCGTGGTGGTCGTGATCGTGGTGTACCTGCTCATCAACACGGCCTACTTGCGCGCCCTGGCCTTGCCGGATCTGGCCGCATCCAAATCGGTCGCCGCCGATGCCGCCGGGGTGGTGATGGGACGCGCCGGCGCCTCGTTCGTGGGCGCGCTGGTGATGGTGTCGGTGTTCGGCACGCTCAACGGCAGCATCCTGTCCAGCCCGCGCGTGTTCTACGCCATGGCCGAGGATGGCTTGTTCTTCAAGACCGTCGGCAAGGTGCACCCCAAATACGAGACGCCGTACATCGCCATCGGCTTCATCGTGGTGCTGGCGGTGATCTACGTGTTGCTGCGCACGTTCATGCAGCTGGCTTCGGCCTACGTGCTGGGCATCTGGCCGTTCCTGGCGCTGGCGGTGGTCGGGCTGTTCATCCTGCGCCGCAAGCGCCCGGACTTCCCGCGCCGCTACCGCGCGCTGGGTTATCCGGTCATTCCGGCCCTGTTCGTGCTGGCCACGGTGGTGGTGGTGGCCAACTCGCTGTGGCAGCAGCCATGGTCGACGGGCAGCAGCATCCTCATCACGCTGATCGGCGTACCGCTCTACTTCCTCTGGATCCGTTGGCAGCGACGGCATGGAGAGAGTGCGTCTACCGCTCATTGATCCTGCTCCATGTCACCCTGCCGGCCTTCATCCGATTGCAGCATTCGCCGGCGTATGGTTTGATGGCGCTGTCCGACTTCATGTTCCTCGGAGGGAAAAGTCCATGCCACGTTTGCGTCTTCTCAACGGCGCCATTGTCGCCGCTCTCGTCTTCAGTGCGGCCGCACAGGCCGGTACGACCGATTTCAACAAGGTGGTCGTGTTCGGCGACAGCCTCAGCGACAACGGCAACCTGTCATTGGCCAGCGGCGCACAGCAGCCCAGCCGCTTCACCACCAATCCCGGCGAGGTCGCGGTGGAGCACATCGCCGACCACTACGGGATCACGCTCGCGCCTTCCCTTGCCGGCGGCACCGACAATGCTTTCGGCGGCGCGGGAGTGTTGAACAACGCGCCTGGCACCCCTGCGGGAATTCCGACCATCACCACCCAGGTCAACACCTATATCAGCGCAGCAGGCATGGATGGGCATACGCTCTACACCATGTGGGGCGGAGCCAACGACATTTTCTACCATGCCACGCAGACGGCGCTGTCCGCGGAAACGCCGGATCAGGCCCAGGTCGCTGTCGCCGCCACCGCCCAACAGGAACTGAAATTGATCGGCGAGATGCATGCGGCGGGCGCCAACTACGTGGTGGTGTTCAATCTGCCGGACATCGGCAAGACACCCAGCGCCGCGGCCCAGGGCGCCGCCGCCGCGCAGGGTCTGAGCGGTCTGTCGTTGATCTACAACGGCGTCCTGGGCAGCGGTCTCAACACCCTGTCCAGTCAGGGTCTCAACGTGGTGCCGGTCAACGTCTACGGATTGCTCAACGAGGTGATCGCCAATCCTTCAGCCTTCGGTTTCAGCAATGTCACCGATCCGGCCTGCGGCGCCGGCTCGACTTCCGTGCAATGCGGTCCGCAGGGTTCCGGCGCACCTTACACCTACGCATCCGGCACCGATCAGAGTTATCTGTTCGCCGACGGTGTGCATCCGACCACCGCCGCGCACCAGATGCTGGGGCAATACGTGATCGCCGAGCTGAATGCGCCTGGCCAGATCTCCATGCTGGCCGAAGCTCCGCTGGCCGCAGCCAGCGCGCACCTCGGCATCCTGCGCAACCAGATGCTGATGGACAATGACGGCGCTCCCACGCGCGCCTTTGCCGGCATCAGCTACGGCAAACAACGCTTCGACGCCACCGGCGATTCGCCCAAGACCGACAGCAACAACCTCAACCTCACCATCGGCGTGGACGCCGCCACCGGCGACCATTTCAACGTCGGCGTGGCATTGGGACTGGCGCGCAACAATGCCGACATCGGTGCGGGCGGTTTCAAGCTCGACTCGATCATGGGCACCGGCTACGCCGTCTGGCATCGCGACAACAGCTATCTGGGCGCCAATGTCGGGTTCTCGCAACTGAGTTACAACGACATCAACCGTCGCTTCCAGCTGGGGGCCCTGCAACGCACCGAGTCCGGCCAGACCGACGGCAACCAGCTCATGGCCGGGGTCAATGGCGGCTTCTGGTTCGGCTCGTCCTCCTTCCAGATCGGACCCTATGCCGGCCTGCAGTGGCAACGCATCCGCGTCGACGGCTATTCCGAATCCGGCAGCGACAGTTCGGCCATGTGGTTCGCGCATCAGCAACGCGACTCCATGATCGGCACGCTGGGCGTGCACCTGAAGGGCAACTGGAAAGCCGGCAACGGCATGCTGCACCCCTACCTCGATGTCGCCCTCAACCGCGACGACCGTGCCGATCCGCGCAAGGTACGCGCCGGATTGTCCGGCATGCAGGGCAGCTTCGCCCTCACCGGTTTCACCCCCGACAACGACTGGGTCAGTGCTGAACTCGGCCTGGCCGCCGACTTCTCCGACTCGGTCAGCGGCTGGGTGGCCTACCACGGTCGCTTTGCCGACAGCAACGAACGGCTGAACGGACTTCAGATCGGCATCAAGATCGCCATGTAAAACGGAGCGGCGGCGGCCGGTCATTGATGGGCCTTCGGCCAGGGATGGCCGGGCCGGCGATGCGCCCCAGGGAGGGGATCATGCCTTGATCTGCCGTACAAAAACAAAGCCCCGCACACAGTGCGGGGCTTCGAAGAAGATTCCTGGCAGTGACCTACTCTCGCATGGGCTAGTGCCACACTACCATCGGCGCGGTTGCGTTTCACTGCCGAGTTCGGGATGGAATCGGGTGGGTCCACAACGCTATGGCCGCCAGGAAAGGGG
>DASSTF010000003.1:0-9652 GCA_035708045.1 Rhodanobacteraceae bacterium
TCGAGCGTCTCAAGGCCATCGTGGCCGAGCATCCGGCGGTGTTGTTCATGAAGGGCACGCCGCAGTTCCCCATGTGCGGGTTTTCCAGCCGTGCTGTCGCGGCGCTCACGGAAGCCGGCGTGCCGTTTCATGCGGTCAACGTGCTGGCCGATCCGGAAATCCGCGCCGGACTGCCGGCCTTCGCCAACTGGCCGACGTTTCCGCAGCTGTTCGTGCAGGGCGAGCTGATCGGCGGTTGCGACATCATCGAAGAACTCAAGGCCTCCGGCGAACTGGCGCGCATGTTGTCCGACACCGGCGGCGAGGCGCGCTCGTGAGTCTGCCGACGGAGCGTCTGTCCCATGCCGTCACGCCGGCAACCGATGCCCTGAAAGATCGCGTGGTGCTGATTACCGGCGCCGCGGGCGGCCTGGGCAGTGCGACGGCGCGTGCCTGCGCCCGCGCCGGGGCGACCGTGGTGCTGGCGGGGCACAAGGCGCGCAAACTGGAAAAGCTGTACGACGAGCTGGTGGAAAGCGGCGCTCCCAAGCCGGCCATCGTGCCGCTCAACCTGGAAAGCGCCACGCCCACCCAGTACGAGCAAGTGGTCGACATCATCAGGAACGAGCTTGGCCGTCTGGACGGCCTGGTGCATGCGGCGGCCTATTTCGACAGCCTGACGCCGCTTTTGCACCACAAGCCCGACGAATGGCTGCGCACCTTGCAGGTGAACCTGTCGGCGCCGTTTGCCTTCACCCAGGCCTGTCAGCCGCTGCTTGCCGCCGCGTCCGACAGCGCCGTGGTGTTCATCACCGATGATCCCGAGCACATGGACGCCGCGCACTGGGGCGCCTACGGCGTGGCCAAGGCCGGGCTGGAGCGTTTTGCGTCGATCCTGCACGATGAAAACGACGCCGGCGCCCTGCGCGTGCACCTGTTGCTGCCCGGCCCCATGCGCACCACCCTGCGGCGCAAGGCCTGGTTCGGCGAAGACCCCATGACGCAGCCGACGCCGGATGCCACGGCGCAGGTTGTGGCATGGCTGTTGTCGCCTGAAGGGGCAGGCATGCGCGGTAAAACGCTCGACCTGAGGCCGGCGGCTCCGGCACAATCGTGACTTGGCTCCGCCTTTCGCCGGAATGACGGCTTGAGGGGGCGAGGCTCCCTGTAGGAGCGCGCCTGCGCGCGATGGCCTCAGCCTTGAATGCAGCCAAGGCATCGCGCGCAGGCGCGCTCCTACAAGGGGAAGCATTCCTTAATCTTTACCGCGGAGTTCATTCCATGGAATCGCAGATGACCACTCTGTCGGCCGGCATTTTGTTGTTCCTGGTCATGGATGCGGTCGGCAACGTGCCGTTCTTCCTGAGCCTGCTGAAGGACGTGCCTCCCAAGCGCCGGCGCTTCGTCATGGTTCGCGAACTGCTGATCGCGCTGATCGTGCTGCTGGGTTTTCTGGTGGGCGGCCAGTACCTCCTGAAACTGCTGCAGCTCAAGCAGGAATCGGTAAGCATCGCCGGCGGCATCGTGCTGTTTCTGATTGCCATCCGCATGGTGTTTCCGCCGGCCGACGGCGGCGGCATTTTCGGCAAGGCCGGGTCGGGCGAGCCTTTCATCGTGCCGATGGCCATTCCCGGCGTGGCCGGCCCGTCGGCCATGGCCGCGTTGTTGCTGCTGACGACCGCACAGCCGGGCCGCATCCTGGAATGGGGCGTGGCCTTGATACTGGCCTGGCTGGCCACGGCGGTCATCCTGTTGTCTTCCACCTATCTGTTCCGCCTGCTTGGCGAGAGCGTGCTGACGGCGCTGGAAAAAGTGATGGGCATGCTGCTGATCGCCCTTTCGGTACAGATGTTCCTGGCCGGCATCGTGGCCTATCTGCGCGACACCGGGGCGGTGTGACCGCGGCGGTACGAGTTTATGTACCATGAAGCCGGGATGGGATTGTCGGCGAGGAACAGGCAGGCATGCTGAGCATCGAACAATCGTTGTTGCAATATGCGCCATGGTTGGCGCAGCATCCACGCCTGCGGCGTCCGGTGGCCGGGCTGCTCGGGCGGCTGGCCGACGAGGCGGGCTTCAACCAGGTGCTGGTGGATCTGGACGGGTTGGCCGGTTTCGATTTCGTCGAGCGCGCCCTGCAGAACCTGCATGTCGCTACCCGCTTCACCTCGCGCGAACTGGAGCACATTCCGACCGAAGGCGCGGCCCTGATCGTGGCCAATCATCCGTTGGGCATGATCGACGCGCTGGCGCTGTTGCAGCTGGTCGGTCGCGTGCGCCGCGACGTGCGCGTGCTCGGCAACGACGTGCTGGGCATGGTGCCGCAGTTGTCCGAGTTGCTGCTGCCGGTGGACGTGTTCGGTGGCGGCGCATCCTCGCGCATGCGCGCGGTGTTCCGCGCGCTGGATCAAGGCCAGGCGCTGGTGGTGTTTCCGGCGGGTGAAGTCTCGCGCATGCGCCCGAACGGCGTCCGCGACGGGCGCTGGTTCGACGGTTTCGCACGCATCGCCATGCGTACCGGCGCGCCGGTGTTGCCGGTGCACATCGGCGCGCGCAACTCGGCCATGTTCTACGGCATGTCGATGCTGGCCAAGCCGCTGGCCACGGCCATGCTGCCGCGCGAAGCCATCGCGCGGCGTGGCAAGTTCATCCGCATGCGGATCGGGGCGCTTGTCGATACCGACGAAATCCGTCAGCGCAGCGCGGGCGACAGCCGTCAGGCCGCACGCCTCATGCGTCGTCACGTGTACCGGCTGGCGCGCAATCGCGGGATGATTTTCGGCGGTCAGGCGCCGCTGGCACACCCCGAGCCGGTCGATGCCGTCGAGGCCGAACTGCAACAACGTGGCCAGCTCCTGGCCGAAGTCGCCAAGGGACAACAGGCATGGCTGTTGCCGGGCGCCGCCGACAGCGCCGTGATGCGTGAGCTGGGGCGCTTGCGCGAACTGACGTTCCGCAAGGTGGGCGAGGGCACCGGCCTGCGCTGCGACCTGGACACCTACGACACCTGGTACGAGCACCTGATCCTCTGGGACAGCGGCGCGCGGCGCATCGCCGGTGCGTATCGGCTGGGTCACGGCGGGCACATTCTCGAGCAACGCGGCTTGCATGGTCTGTACAGCGCAAGCCTGTTCGATTACACCCCGGAGTTGTCCGCGCAACTTGCCACGGGGCTGGAGCTGGGACGCAGCTTCATCGCGCCGGCCTACTGGCGCTCGCGCGCGCTCGATCATCTGTGGCGCGGCATCGGCCTGTACCTGCAACAGCACCGGCGGATTCGCTACCTGTTCGGGCCGGTCAGCCTGTCGGTCAGCCTGCCGCGCGAGGCGCGCGAGTGGATCGTGGCGGCGCATCAGCATTACTTCGGCGCGCCGGGCCTGGCCAGTGCACGGCGGCCGTTCCAGGTGTCGTCGATGGTGCTCGACAGTGTCCGCGCGGAGTTGAGCGGTCTCGATCCGGTGGCCGGGTTGGGGCATCTGCGCCACCGTCTGGACGCCCTGGGCGTGACCCTGCCGGTGCTGTATCGCCAGTACGTCGACCTGGTCGAGCCCGATGGTGTGCAATTCCTTGATTTTGGTGAGGATCCGGAATTCTCCGGCTGCGTCGACGGCATGGTGGTGCTGGATCTGGCCCACCTCAAACCGGCCAAGCGCGTGCGCTATCTGGGCAAGGACTGACACGCGTTCGTCATCAACGGGCGTGAAAATGGCAGGAAGTGGTTCCGTTATGTGGAGTTGCTGTTAAACTGGCATTAACGCCGAAGTGACGACCAAGGCGGTGCGCGACGGCATATGACGAACGGAGATATCGGCTGGGGCCGGTGTCTGCCAGGCGTGGCGCCTGCATGACACTTTGGGTACATCTCCGCGGGGATCGTTTTCCGCAGGACTTTTCTTTTTCTACGTTGCGAGTCAAGGGCCAAATGAACATGACTAACAGAATCCGCAAGGGGATACTGCCGTTTGCCATCGCCTCACTGCTGGCGGCCTCGCCTGCCGTGATGGCGCAGAATGTGACCTCATCGTCAGTCACCGGCGTCGTGGTCGACGCCAGCGGCACGCCGGTTTCCGGCGCCACCGTCACCATCGTGAACCAGCCGTCGGGCACGACCAAGGTCGTCACCA
Organism: Rhodanobacteraceae bacterium; assembly: GCA_035708045.1. GTDB lineage: Bacteria > Pseudomonadota > Gammaproteobacteria > Xanthomonadales > Rhodanobacteraceae > Oleiagrimonas. The sequence goes on from DASSTF010000003.1 coordinate 4,104, forward strand.
CCGACGCCAATGGCCGCTACAACGCGCAGGGTCTGCGCGTAGGCGGCCCGTACGAAATCACCGTGTCCAAGGCCGGCATGGTCCAGGGCGAGCGTGACGACGTGTACCTGCAATTGGGCCAGGTCAGCGCCATCAACCTGAAAATGGCGCCTTCGGAGCAGAACGCACAGCAGCTGGCTGGCGTGACGGTTTCGGCCAATGCGTTGAGCCAGACGTTCAACCCGGACAACAAGGGTTTGTCGACCAACGTTTCCGCGCAGCAGATGGAAGCGACGCCGTCAGGCAACCGCTCCATTGCCGACATCGCGCGTCTTGATCCGCACATCACCGTCAACCGCACCACCGGCGCCATTTCCTCCAGCGGCCTGAACAACCGCTACAACAACATCAGCGTCGACGGCGTCACCGTCGGCGATCCGTTCGGCCTGAACGCCAATGGCCTGCCGTACCAGAACTCGGCCATTTCGCCGGACACGATCGCCGAGTACAACATCTCGACCTCGAACTACGATGTCAGCTCCGACGTCGTCGGCGCCAGCATCAACGCGGTGACCAAGTCGGGCGCCAACCAGTTCCATGGTTCGATTTATTACGCCTACCACAGCGCCAGCAAGCTGGTGGGTGACGCGGGCTGGCTGGATTCGGACAACCCGGGTTACAACTACAAAGGCTACAGCCGCGACTGGACGGGTGGCATCACGCTCGGCGGCCCGATCATCAAGGACAAACTGTTCTTCTTCGTTTCGGCGGAACAGGAGCAAACCGAGGATCTTGGCGCCGATTCCGCCAACGGTCTGGATTACAGTTTGGGCAACGGCCCTTCGACCGACAGCAAGATCTCTCCGGGGGATCTGCAGAAGATCATCGACATCGCCAAGGGCCTTGGCATGCAGCCGGGTACTTTTGGCGGCAGCACCGGCGTAACGCTGAAAGACAAGCGTTACCTGGCGAAGATCGACTGGAACATTTCCAACAATCATCGCTTGAGCTTGAGCTACAACCGCACACGCGAAAACCATCCGGTCGTGCAGGGCAATTCGTCCGACAGCATCGGCCTGAGCAGCTACAACTACGTGCAGTCGATCAAGAACGACAATGTGTCGTTGCAGTTCTTCGACGACTGGAGCGACAGCTTCTCCACTCAGACCAAGGTGGGCTACCAGCACTTCGTGCAGGACACCACGGCACCGGCGCAGCAGCCGCAGGTCGACGTCAGCATTGCCGGTTACGGCACGCCGATCGTGCACCTGGGCGAGGATCAATATCGCCATTACAATGCGGTCGACACCAAGAAGACCTCGCTGTTCTTCGCCGGCACGTACTATGCGGGCGACCACACGATCAAGGGCGGCATCTACTACGAGCGCAACAAGATCTACAACCTGTTCGGTCGTACCGAATTCGGCCAGTACAGCTTCGACAGCATCGGCCAGTTCGCCAGCGGCGATTACTACCAGTACAACCTGTACCAGCCTGCCGCCGGCTTCGACATCAACGATGTGGCGGCGCAGTGGACCTACAGCCAGCTGAGCCCGTTCATCCAGGACACTTGGCAGGTCAACTACAACCTGTCGGTCATGTACGGCATCCGCGTCAACATTCCGCATGCCGACCACAAGCCGGTCTACAACGAGGCCTTCGAGAAGACGTTCGGTTATCCGAACAACAATTCGTTGGGCGGCAAGAACAAGGTCATCGAGCCGCGTCTGTCGTTCAACTACAGCTTCGACACCGAGCGCATGACGCAGTTGCACGGCGGCTTCGGCATGTTCCAGTCGTTCCCGCCGACGGTGTGGATGACCAACCCCTACCAGAACAACGGCGTCACGGTGGCGACCTACCGGTCGTACGATCCGTCCAGCGCCCCGTTCAGTTCGGATCCGCACAACCAGCCGATTCCGTCCACCAGCAACACCATCATGGACGTCGACACGATCTCGCCCAACTTCAAGTTGCCGACGGTGTGGAAATTCACCCTGGCACTGGATCACGAGTTGCCGTGGTGGGGCATGATCGGGTCGATCCAGGCCCAGGAAGTCCGCTCGCGCAATGCGATCCTGTATCAGGCCGTGAACATCGGCGAGCCGACGGGCAAGTTGCCGGATGGCCGTCTGCAGTTCTGGAAGATTCCGGGAGCCTATCCGCATGCCAGCGGACAGCGGCCGAATGCCAACGCCAATCCGGATTTCGCCACGTTGTCGACGTTGCTGACCAACACCAGCAAGGGCAAGTCCGACAGCCTGACGCTGTTGCTGCGCAAGCCTTTCACCAACAACTGGTCGGCCAGCGCCTCGTTCACCCTGAGCCACGCCACGGAAGTCAATCCGGGCAACAGCTCACAGGCATCCTCGGGCTACAAGTACGTGGCCCGCGTGAACCCGAACGACAACGTCAACGGCATCGCCGAGCGCAATATTCCGCGCAGCGTGAAGTTGTCCTTCGCCTGGCGGCACGCGTTCTTCGGTGACTACTACACGCAGGTGTCGGCCTTCTACGTCGGTCATGACGGCCTGCCGTACACCTGGATCTTCAACGGTGACGTCAACGGTGACGGCATCAGCTACGAGGATCCGGTCTACATTCCGACCATGAACGACCCGAAGGTGTTCTTTGCCGACTACAAGGGCGACGCGGCCAGTCCGGAGTTGATCCAGCAGTTCCAGAATTACGTGAGCGGCAACAGCTACCTGAACTCGCACCGTGGTTCGATTGCCAAGGTCAACAGCGCCCACGCACCCTGGGTCAGCCAGTTGGACGTGAGCCTCAAGCAGGAAGTCCCCGGTTTCTTCAAGGGCAGCAAGGGCGAGATCCGTCTGGACATCTACAACTTCCTCAATCTCCTGAACAAGGACTGGGGCCATGTGCGTTACCTGCAGTACGACACGCGTGGTCTGGCCAACTATGGCGGCGTGAATGCCAAGGGGCAGTACATCTACGAATTGCCCACGGATCGCAACGGCAACTTTTCGCCTGACCAGTATTCGGTGCAGGATGCGGGCTACAACCCTGTCCACGTGATTTCGCGCTGGTCGGCCATGCTGACCTTGCGTTACACGTTCTGATCGAGTATCGCGGGGAATCCACGACCGGCGCCTCTGCCATGCAGGGCGCCGGTTTTTTGTGTGTCACCGTCGAACTTGGCAGTGCTAAGCTTGATTGCTTGCTTGAATTGATGGTCAGGAGAATCACCCATCCATGAATGCCGTAACCAACGTTCATGCCTCACCTCTGAAACTGGTCAGTACCCGTTTTTCGCCGGCAGGCGGCAGCCTGGATGTGCTCTCGCGCGACGAAGTCACGCGCCTGCGCGATGCCAGTGACTCGGGCCTGCATGCACTGTTGCGCCGCTGTGCGCTGGCGGTGCTGACCTCCGGCAACATCAGCGACGATCCGCGCGGCGTGCTGGGCGAGTATCCGGATTTCGACATCCAGGTGCTGCAGCAGGATCGCGGCATCAAGATCGAGCTGAGCAACGCGCCGGCGCGGGCCTTTGTCGACGGCAAGATCATCCGCGGCATCAACGAATTGCTGATGGCCGTCGTGCGCGACATCGTCTACGTGGCCACCACCCTGGAGCGCGGCGGTTTCCGGCTGGACGATTCCTCGGGCCTGACCCACGCCGTATTCGAGATCCTGCGCAACGCGCGCATCCTGCTGCCGCACGTGGACCCGTGCCTGGTGGTGTGCTGGGGCGGCCATTCGATTTCGCGCAGCGAATACGACTACACCAAGGACGTCGGCTACCACCTCGGCCTGCGCATGATGGACGTGTGCACCGGTTGCGGTCCCGGCGCCATGAAAGGGCCGATGAAGGGCGCGACCATCGCCCACGCCAAACAGCGTCGGCGCCACAACCGCTACATCGGCATCACCGAGCCGGGCATCATCGCCGCCGAATCGCCCAACCCGATCGTCAACCACCTGGTCATCATGCCGGACATCGAGAAGCGTCTGGAGGCCTTCGTGCGCATTGGCCACGGCATCATCGTGTTTCCCGGCGGCGTGGGCACCTGCGAAGAAATCCTGTACCTGCTCGGCATCCTGCTCAACCCGGAAAACGCCGGCATCCCGTTCCCGCTGATCCTCACCGGACCGAAGGAGTCGGCCGACTATTTCGAACAGATCGACTGTTTCCTGCGTCTGGCCCTGGGCGACGGCGTGGCCGCGCACTACCAGATCATCATCGACGATCCCATGGGCGTGGCGCGCGCCATGGCCCGCGGCATCGATAAGGTGCGCAACAACCGCCTGGACACCAAGGACGCGTTCTACTTCAACTGGGGGCTCAACATCCCCTACACGTTCCAGCAGCCGTTCATGCCCACGCACGAAGCCATGAAAGGCCTCAGCATCCACCGCGACCGCCCGCGCGACGAGCTGGCCGCCGACCTGCGCCGCGTGTTCTCCGGCATCGTCGCCGGCAACGTCAAGGAGGAAGGCATGCGCGCCATCGAGCAATACGGCCCGTTCGAAATCGACGGCGACCTCGAAATCATGCGTGCCCTGGACACCATGCTGAAAGCCTTCGTCGCGCAGAACCGCATGAAACTCCCCGGCGGCGCCGTCTATGAACCGTGCTACCGCATCGTGACCGACTGATCGGCAATCGGCCCGAACGTATTGTCCGGGCCGAACCTACCTGCTACGATACGCGGCTCTTCGGGCGGTTAGCTCAGCGGTAGAGCACTACCTTGACATGGTAGGGGTCACTGGTTCGATCCCAGTACCGCCCACCACTTTTGAAGTGGTACCAAATGTTGCGAAATGGCCGGGTGCGATGTATCCGGCCATTTTTTTGTTATGTCGGACCGCAGTGCAGCGATTTGTGTGGCTACAGGCGGTCTTGTCCGGTGGAGTCAGTCCGACAGCTGCCAGGCGACGGTGTCGCCGGCGCGCAGCGGCACGCCGGGTGTGCCACCGAAATCCATGTCGTCGGGAACGTGCCATGGCTGTTTGCGCAAGGTGATGGTGTCCTGGTTGCGCGGCAGGCCATAGAAGTCGGGGCCGTGGAAGCTGGCGAAGGCTTCGAGTTTGTCCAATGCGCCGGCCGCTTCGAAGGCTTCGGCGTAAAGCTCGATGGCGGCGTGCGCGGAGTAGATGCCGGCGCAGCCGCAGTCGCTTTCCTTGGCGTGGCGCGGGTGCGGTGCGCTGTCGGTGCCGAGGAAGAAATGCGTATCGCCGCTGGTGGCGGCTTCGACCAACGCCTGCCGGTGCTTTTCGCGCTTGAGCACGGGCAGGCAGTAATGGTGCGGGCGCAGGCCGCCGGCGAAAATGGCGTTGCGGTTCATCAGCAAATGCTGCGGCGTGATGGTGGCGCCGACGTGCGCCGGTTGCTCGCGCACGAAGGCGGCAGCCTCGCCGGTGGTGATGTGTTCGAGCACCATGCGCAACTCGGGGAAATCCGCGCGCAGGCGGGTCAGGTGGCGTTCGATGAAAACCGGCTCGCGGTCGAACACGTCCACCTCGGCATCCGTGACTTCGCCGTGCATCAGCAGCGGCAGGCCGAGTTTCTGCATGGCTTCCAGCACCGGATACGCCTTGCGAATGTC
>DASSTF010000004.1:0-8816 GCA_035708045.1 Rhodanobacteraceae bacterium
ACGCTCCTCGTCGACGTCCAGCACCATCACCTCGGTCTCGTCGCCGATCTGCACGACCTTGGCCGGGTTGACGTTCTTGTTGGTCCAGTCCATCTCGGACACGTGCACCAGGCCTTCCACGCCCGGCTCGATCTCGACGAAGCAACCGTAATCGGTGACGTTGGAAACCTTGCCGAAGATACGCGAGCCGACCGGGTAACGACGCGCGATGTTGACCCACGGATCCTCGCCCAGCTGCTTGAGGCCCAGCGAGACGCGCATGCGCTCGCGATCGAATTTGAGCACGCGCACTTCCAGCTCGTCGCCGACGTTGACGACTTCGGACGGATGACGCACGCGCTTCCAGGCCATGTCGGTGATGTGCAGCAGGCCGTCGATGCCGCCCAGATCCACGAACGCGCCGTAGTCGGTGAGGTTCTTGACCACGCCCTTGAGGATGGCGCCCTCGACCAGGCGTTCCAGCAGCTTCTCGCGCTCTTCCGAGAACTCGACCTCGACCACGGCGCGGCGGCTCACCACCACGTTGTTGCGGCGACGGTCCAGCTTGATGATCTTGAATTCGAGATCCTTGCCTTCCAGGTAGGCCGGGTCGCGCACGGGGCGCACGTCGACCAGCGAACCCGGCAGGAACGCGCGGACGTTGTTGATGTCGACGGTGAAACCGCCCTTGACCTTGCCGGAGATCTTGCCGGTGACGATTTCCTCGTCGTCGAAGGCTTCTTCCAGCGTGTCCCAGACCATGGAGCGCTTGGCCTTTTCACGCGACAGCTTGGTTTCGCCGAAGCCGTCTTCGAGCGACTCCAGTGCCAGCTTGACCTCGTCACCCACCTCGACTTCGAGGTGGCCATTTTCGTCCTTGAACTGCTCGATCGGGACGATGCCTTCGCTCTTGAGGCCGGCGTTGACCACGACCACGTCGGGTCGGACCTCCACCACGATGCCGGAGACAATCGAGCCCGGCTTGAGTTTGGCCAGCGTCTGCTGGCTCTGTTCGAACAGTTCGGCGAAACTTTCAGTCATGTTGATTCCGTAAAAACAAGAAAGGCCGTCATCCGTTCACGCCGGCAGCCTTGCATGGCTGCGGGCACCGGATCAGCGGCCCACCGGTTGAGGGTGTGAATCCACACCGTTGACCAAATCCCCGCGCCGTGTCGCGAGGCCCATCAACCCCGGCTGCCGGATGTCTCCGGCTGCACCAGGGCCAGTACTTTCTCCACCACCGCATCTATCGACATGCCCGTGGTATCCACCAGCAAGGCATCGTCCGCGGGTTTCAGTGGAGCGACGGCACGCGATGCATCACGGGCATCACGCGCCTGTATTTCTTCCAGAAGGCTGGCAAGTGTAACGTCAAGACCCTTTGCTTTCAACTGTTTATAGCGCCTTTGCGCGCGCTCTTCGGCGCTGGCCGTCAGGAAGACCTTGTAAGGCGCATCAGGAAAGATCACGGTGCCCATGTCGCGGCCGTCGGCCACCAGCCCCGGCCGCTTGCGCAACTCGCGCTGCTTGTCCAGAAGTGCCTGGCGCACGCCCGGATAACGCGCCACGGCGGAGGCGGCGGCGCCGCAGGTTTCGGTGCGCAGCTCGTCGCTGGCGTCGTGGCCGTTGACGATCACGTGTACACCATGTCCGTCGTCGCCGGGGCGAAACGCGATGCGCGTGGATTCGGCGCAACGGACGATGGCTTCCTCGTCGGCAAAATCATGCTCGGCCACGCTGGCCGCGTAACCGACCGCACGGTAGAGCGCTCCCGAATCCAGCAGATGCCAGCCCAGGGCGTCGGCCACATGGCTGCTGATGGTGCCCTTGCCTGCCCCGGACGGGCCGTCGATGGTGAGTACCGGAACAGTGTCTGCGTGGGGCATGGGCAATCTTTGACGGCGAAAGGCGGCGCCATGATAGCGCCAATGGCACCGGAAATGCCTTCCGTCACGCGCCGAATGTCGTTCCCGTGCCCTCGTGGCGCCGGTCCCAGCCGCGCAGCTCGTCGCGGATGTGCGCGATGCGCTGCCGACCGAGCGCGTTGCGCTCCTCGTCCAGCACCAGACCTTCGAGCAGCTTGGCCAGACGCTGCGCCGTGGGCAGCATGGTGTCCCATGCATCCAGCGCCGGCAGCGGCCCCGGCAATGTCATGAAAAAGCTCAGCCCCGGCGTTTCCAGACCGGACATGGCGGCCATGTCGAAACTGCCCGGTTTGACCATGTTGGCCACGCTGAAAACCGCGCCCTGTTCGGATTTGCCGTCAAGCAGGCGGTGGAAGATGTTCATGGAGCCGAATTCCAGACCGGCCTTTTCCATCGCGACGACCAGATCCGGGCCGCGGAACGTGAACCCTTCGCGGGCCACGACGAACAGGCTGACGATGCGCTCCACCGGCTGGTCGGCCGGACGGCGACCCAGATGGGACACGTGCTTGACCGGCGACGGCGGCATGGATGCGCGGCTGTCTTGCGGCGCAGCGGATGCACCGGCGCCGGAAGGCGGGGTGACCGGCGCGGTGGCTTCGCGTTCTCCGGCAAGGGTGGCGCCCAGGCGCTCCAGTTCCTCGCGCATGCCCATGTCCAGTTCGCCCTGGTGGGGCGTGTCGCCTCCCGCGGGCAGTTCTTCGTCGGGCGTCGTTTCGGCGAAGTCGCGCCCTTCCAGTGAGGGCTCGTGCCGGGACGGTTTGCGCGATGCGGGCAGGCGCTTGCCCTGCCCCGGCTTGCGCGGCTGGCCGAACAGCCAGATCGATGCCAGCACGATCAGGCCGATGATGATGAGCGGTATGCCGACGGCAGGGTTCCAGTGCATGGACGTCATCCTAGGCAATTGCAGGCACAGTATCCATCATTCCCGCGTTTTCCGGTCACACGGGGTGCAGTTTTTCAGGCGGCCCCGGCCAATTTGGAGGCTTCGGCCAGATCCACCTGCACCAGGCGCGACACGCCGGGTTCGCGCATGGTCACGCCACACAAGTGCCGCGCGGCTTCCATGGTGGCCTTGTTGTGACTGATGAAGATGAACTGCACATGCTCGCTCATCTCGCTCACCATGCCGGAGAAACGGCCGACGTTGGCTTCGTCCAGCGGCGCGTCGACCTCGTCGAGCAGGCAGAACGGCGCCGGGTTGAGACGGAAGATCGAAAACACCAGCGCCACGGCGGTCATGGCCTTCTCGCCGCCGGAAAGCAGCGAAATGTTGCTGACGCGCTTGCCCGGCGGACGCGCCATGATGGCCACGCCGGTGTCGAGCAGATCCTCGCCGGTCAGCTCCAGATAGGCGTGACCGCCTCCGAACAGGCGCGGGAACAGTTCCTGGATGCCGGCGTTGACCTTGTCGAAGGTTTCCTTGAACAGCTGACGGGTTTCGCGGTCGATCTTGCGGATGGCGCCTTCCAGGGTTTCCAGCGCGTTGGTGAGGTCTTCCAGTTGCGAGTCTAGGTAGGTCTTGCGCTCGGACTGTTCCTCGTATTCCTGGATGGCGGCCAGATTGACCGGTTCCAGACGCGCGATGCGGCCGGCCAGCGATTCCAGTTCCTGCTTGCGTTGCGCCGGATCGGCATCATCGGGCAGCGCTTCCAGCAAGGGCTGCAGTTCCAGGCCGGATTCGGCGATGGCTGCGGCCAGTTGCTCGGCGCGCATGTCCAGCGCCTGCGCGGCGAGCCGCTTTTCCGAGTGCTGCTCGCGCAGACTGGCCAGTTGCTGTTCGATGCGTTGGCGCTCCTGCTCCAGACGACGGTATTCGCCATCGCAGTCTTCCAGCGCGCGACGCGCCTCGACCAGTTGCTTGTCCACCAGCAGGCGCTGATCCAGGTAGGTCTGGCGTTCGGCTTCCAGTTCGGCAACGGGGGTGGCGCCCTGCTCCAGTTGTTCGTCGATCTCCTGGCGGCGCGCCTGCAACTGGCCGAGCTGGTTGTCCATGCGCGCCAGCGCCTGCTCCAGTGACGTCAGTGCGGTGCGCTTGGACTCCATGCCCAATGCCAGCGTGTGCGCCTGTTCGGCCGCCTCGCGTGCATTCATGCGGGCTTCCTCGCGCGCTTCGAGCAATTCGCGGCGCGTGTTTTCCAGCTCGCGGCGTTGATCCTCGAAGTCGCCCATGCGTTCGACGGCTTCGTCCAGACGGGCGCGGGCATCGCGGGTCTGGATTTCCAGGTTTTCGCGTGCACTGATCAATTCGTCCAGTTCGCCGCGCACTTTTTCGTTGCGGGCGCGGGCGGTCTCCACCTTGCCGCGATGGCTCTGCAACTGGCCGGCCAGTTCGGACAGACGGCGATGCACCTGATACAACTCGCGCTGCACGTCGTCGCGCATGCGCTCGGCCTCGACCTTGCCGACGCGCAGCGTATCCAGGCGCTGGCCCAGTTCCTCGATGCTGGCGTCCAGGGTTTCGATCTGGTCCTTCAACTGCTGGATTTCGCGTTCACGCGCCAGCACGCCGGCCTGGCTTTCACCGGAACGCTGTACGCGCGCCCAGCCCTGTCCCAGCCATTCGCCGGCCCGGGTGATGACGGACTGATGCGGTGCAAGCGATGCCGTTTTCGTGCTGGCCTCGTGCACGTCGGCAGCCGTCAGCACGTTGCCCAGCAGGCGCAGCACGGCAGCCGGGCCGCGCACGTGGGCCGCCAGCGTGCCCGGCTCGCCGGCGCCGCCGTCGGCATCCAGCAGCACCATGTCGGCGCCGTCCAGCGCCGCCAGCTCGCTGGCCAGACTGTGCGCGCCGGCATCCACCAGCACGCCGTCGAGCATGCCGGCAAGCACGCTTTCCACGGCCGACTCCCAGCCGGCATCCACGTCCAGCGCCGCACCCAGACGACTGGCCTGCGCCAGCCCCTGGCTTTGCAGCCACTCGCCCGCCTTGTCGTCGTCCTGTCCAAGCGCCGCGTTCTGCAGGGCTTCCAGCGAAGCCAGACGACCGCGCGCGGACTGCAACTGCTGCCGGGCGTCGTTCAGTGCCGACTGCACCTGCCGTTCTTCATCCTGCAGGCGCTCGTGGCGCACCTTGTGCTCATCCAGCGTCGCGCCCAGCGTTTCCACCCTCTGTTGGCATTCGTCATGTTCTTCGGAAAGGCGCATGGCGGCACTGTCGAGCGCATCCACGTCGAAGGCCTTGTGTTCGGCATCCAGGGCTTCGCGGCGGCGCGCGTTGTCCATGGCCTGGCGGTCGAGGTAATCCAGCTTCGTACGTTCGACCTCGGCGGCGCGGGACACTTCCGCGGCATCGCGGGTATGTGTGTCCCAGCTCGATTGCCATTCGGCAAGCCGTGCCTCGGCCTGGTGCAGGATTTCCGCCGTTTGCTCTTTCAACTCTTCGAGGGCTTCGCGTTGTGGCTCGCCTTCGGCCAGCGCCAGTGTCAGCATTTCGGCCTGTTCGCGATCGGCCTGGATGTGTCCCGACAGTTCGGCATGCTCGCGAGCGGCCTCCTGGCTGGCGCGCTCCAGACGCTCCTTGAGGTCGCGGTTGTGTTGCACCTGCTGTTCGACGCGGGCGATCTCGGCGCCGACCTTGTACACCTCGGCCTGCACTTCGTTGAGGTGTTCGCTGGCGTCCTGATGCCGCTCGCGCGCGGTTTCCAGTTGCGACTCCGCCTGACGCTGCTCGGCGGTCAGTTTTTCCATCGCCAACTGGGCCTGGGTGAGGCCCGAGCCGTGGGTGTCGCGCTGGCGCTGGATGTCGCGGTAATCCAGGGCGCGCAATTCGGCTTCCTTGTGCTTCTGTTCTTCCTTGAGCGCCTTCCAGCGTTCGGCGGCGCGTGCCTGACGATTGAGATGTTCGAGCTGCTTGTCCACCTCGTCGCGCACGTCGCGCACGCGATCCAGATTCTCGCGCGTGGACTTGATGCGGCTTTCGGTTTCCTTGCGGCGCTCCTTGTACTTGGAAATACCGGCGGCCTCTTCCAGATGCGTGCGCAAGTCCTCGGGCCGAGCCTCGATGATCTGGCTGATCATGCCTTGCTCGATGATCGAATAGCTGCGCGGACCCAAGCCGGTGCCGAGGAACAGATCGGTGATGTCGCGCCGGCGGCAACGCGCGCCGTTGAGGAAGTACTGCGATTGCCCGTCGCGCGTGACCACGCGCTTGACCGAAATTTCGGCGTAGTTGGCGAACTCGCCCTGCACGGTGCCGTCGGCATTGTCGAAAATCAGCTCGACCATGGCCTGACCGACGGGCTTGCGTGCGCTGGAACCGGAAAAGATCACGTCGGTCAGCGAATCACCGCGCAGACGGCTGGCCGCGCTTTCGCCCATCACCCAGCGAATGGCGTCGATGATGTTGGACTTGCCGCAACCGTTGGGGCCGACCACGCCGGTCATGTTGGTGGGCAGGTGCAGCGTGGTCGGATCGACGAAGGATTTGAATCCGGCCAGTTTGATGGTGGTCAGGCGCATGGCGAGAAAGTGTCCGTGAAGGTCGGCCCGATGCCACCGGCAGCGGGCAAGCAGATCGTCACTGTGCCAAGGGCAAGTCCCTGGTGCAATGAGGAAATAAATGCACTATTTGATTCAGTTAGTTGCAACATTTTCATAATGTTGAACATCACCATGTGTCACGGCGTTGCCTCGATCGCCAGCGCGTGAATGCCGTCGCCCATCAGGTCGTCCAGCGCGTCGTACACCAGGCGGTGCCGCTGAATGGGCGTCTTGCCGGCAAACGCGGCGCACGTGATGCGCACGCGGTAATGGCCTTGCCCCTCGCCGGCGTGGCCGACATGCAGGTGGCCCTCGTCGATGACTTCCAGCGCAGTGGGATGCAAGGCTTCATCGAGGCGTTCGCGAATCCGCTGAATGCCTTCGGCACTCATGGAAGCGTCTGCCGAAACGGCCGCACGTCCACGCTGGCGTAGACGCCGGCGGCGCGATACGGATCGGCGTCCGCCCATGCCCGTGCCGCTTCCAGACTGTCGAAGCTGGCGATGATGAGGCTGCCGGAAAAACCGGCCTGTCCCGGATCCTCGGCGTCGATGGCCGGGAACGGCCCGGCCAGTTTCAGGCGGCCCTCGGCTTGCAATGTGTTCAGGCGTTCAAGATGGGCGGGGCGCGCCGTCTTGCGCAGCTCCAGCGAGTCGGCCACGTCGAGGGCCGTGATGGCGTACCACATGTTCGATGATCTCCAGCCTGCAAAAGACAAGGTGCCGAGGATAACGCAGCGGATGTTTGCCGCGCGCCATTATCATGCACCGAGTTTTTGCCGGATGACGACTGATGCGCCCTTCCCTCCACCTGCGCCTGTGTGGCGTGATCGCCGGCATCGGCCTGTCCCTGCCATTGTTTGCCGCCCCTGCCGACGTACCGCAAAGCGTCGGTCAGCAACGCGAGGACGTGCTGTTCTGGTCGCAGGCGCGCCGCGACAGGGATTTTTCACGTCTGTACAAGATTTTTCCGGCAGATCGCGTGGCCCATGGCCAACACGTGCACATCCTGCCTGAAGGCAAGCCGCTCAAACCGCAATGGAAAAACGCTTCCATCACCCTGTCCAGCTATATGCGGCGTTACCACATTGCCGGGGTAATGGTGCTCCAGAACGGTCGCATTCGCCTGCAACGTTATGCCTCCAACTTCAGTCCTTCCAAACACTGGACATCGTTTTCGGTGGCCAAATCCGTGACCTCGGTGTTGCTGGGCATCGCGCTCAAGCAGGGTTACGTGCATTCGCTGGATGACACCCTGGTCACCTACATCCCGCAGCTCGCCAGCAGCGCGTACGCCGACGTCACCGTGCGTCAGTTGCTGACCATGACCTCGGGCGTGCGCTGGAACGAAGACTACGCGGATCCGCAATCGGACGTGGCGCAGATGTATCGCAGTGCCTGCGTGAACGGGCAGCCGCACGTACTACCGTATCTGGAAAAGCTGCCGCGCGCCTGGCCGGCGGGCACGCACTTCAACTACAACACCGCCGAAACCGATCTGCTCGGCATCCTGGTGCAGCGCGCGACGCATCGCTCGCTGGCTGCCTATCTGTCAGAAACCATCTGGAAACCGTACGGCATGGCCACTGATGCGTACTGGCTGAAGGACGAATGCGACGGCAGCGACACCGGCGGCAGCGGCCTTGCCGCGACCCTGGCCGATTACGCACGCATGGGCCAGTTCATGCTCGACGGCGGCCGCATCGACGGCAAGCAAATCATTGCCGAAGCGTGGATGCACGGCGCCATGCAGCGCCAGGAGCGGGTGGACAACCCCGAGCGCGGCTACGGCTACCTGTGGTGGACCGACAGCGACGGCAGCTACGCCGCCATCGGCATCTTCGGGCAACTGCTCTATATCGACCCGCACCGGCGCCTGGTGATTGCGCAGGTCGGCGCCTGGCCCAAGGCCGACAGCGAAGACGAGGTGGCCGCGCGCCGCGCCTTCGTGGCGGCCATCAAGCGTGCGGTGGACGCCGGGGTTTCACACGGACGGGCCACGGATCCGATGGTGAAACCCTAACAGCCTGTTGAGAAACTCCCGCGGCACACGTTTGTCATAGATTCCATCAATCACTCACCGGAAGCGGAATGCGCAGTCCAGACGTCCAGCAACTCGGCATGTTTTCCTACGTTTCGGTCGAAGATCGCGTGCCACGCGATCATCCCATTCGAAAGCTGCGGGTGTTGGTCGATGCGATCCTGAAAGACCTGGATGACCTGTTGGCGTCGCGCTACGCCGAGGGCGGCCGCGCGTCGATTGCCCCCGAACGCATCCTGCGCGCTTCCTTGCTGCAGGTGGTGTACAGCATTCGCAGCGAGCGCCTGCTGATGGAGCAGATCGACTACAACCTGCTGTTCCGCTGGTTCGTGGGCTTGAACGTGGATGATCGTGTTTGGGATCACTCGACGTTCTCATTCAACCGAGAGC
>DASSTF010000005.1:0-9867 GCA_035708045.1 Rhodanobacteraceae bacterium
GTGACGATGCGCGCCACGCGCGAGCGCACGCCGCTGGGCAGCGCCACCACCTCGTCGCCCGGGGCGATCGAGCCGGCCACCACCTGCCCCGCGTAGCCGCGGAAGTTCTGGTGGGGGCGGCACACCCACTGCACCGGCATGCGAAAGCCCAGCTTGCTCACCGCACGCTCGACCTGCACCGCCTCCAGGTGCTCCAGCAGGCTCGGCCCGCCGTACCAGCCCATCGCCTGCGAGCGGCTGGAGACGTTCTCGCCGTGCAGCGCGGACAGCGGCACCGCAGTGACCTGTTCGATGCCCATCTGCGCGGCCACCACGCGGTAGTCGCTCTCGATGCGCCTGAAGGTGTTCTGCGCGTAGCCGGCCAGGTCCATCTTGTTGACCGCCAGCAGCACGTGGCGGATGCCCAGCAGCCCGCAGATGTAGGTGTGCCGGCGGGTCTGCGTGAGGATGCCCTTGCGCGCGTCGACCAGCACCACGGCCAGGTCCGCGGTGGAGGCGCCGGTGGCCATGTTGCGGGTGTACTGCTCGTGCCCCGGGCAATCGGCGACGATGAACTTGCGCTTCTCGGTGCTGAAGAAACGGTAGGCTACGTCGATGGTGATGCCCTGCTCGCGCTCCGCCGACAACCCATCGACCAGCAGCGCAAAATCCAGCTCGCCGTTTTGCGTGCCGTGGCGCTGACTGTCGCCCTCCAGCGTGGCCAGCTGATCGTCGAACAGCAGCTTGGTGTCGTACAACAGACGCCCCAGCAACGTGCTCTTGCCGTCGTCCACGCTGCCGCACGTCAACAAGCGCAACAGGCTCTTGGTTTCGTGCTGCGCCAGGTAGGCGTCAATGGCCCTGGTGGCCGCATCGGCTTGCGTCGCCATGTTGTCGTTTTCCACATCAAGTTGCATGTCAATATCCCGAATCATTTTCCAAAAACCGCACCCGTAGGGCGGGCACTGCCCGCCATCACACCTCCCGGCAACCCGGAGCCACCCACGTCGGGCAATGCCCGACCTACGCAAGCAAAT
Source organism: Rhodanobacteraceae bacterium (assembly GCA_035708045.1). GTDB lineage: Bacteria > Pseudomonadota > Gammaproteobacteria > Xanthomonadales > Rhodanobacteraceae > Oleiagrimonas. Next base: position 1,017 of record DASSTF010000005.1, read on the forward strand.
CCCGTCGATTGGCCGCACACCACCCCAACCACCTCACCCGTAATCGGATGGACTCGCCCCCGCGTATTCAGGCATCGAAGTGCCAGTGGTGGTGAGCTATAGCTTCCAATCACAAATTGCACGAGGGCGAGCCCATGAACAAGCTTACCGCCATAGCCATGGATCTTTCCAAAACCGTCTTTCAGATAGCCGGCGAGAATGCCCGCGGAGAGGTCGTTTTGCAAAAGCGCTTGAAGTCACGTCAGGCGCTGCATCACTTCATCAAGACGCTGGAGCCCCCGTTGACGGTGGCCCTCGAAGCCGGTCCCGGGGCCCAAGCCTGGGCGCGCCAGATCCAGGCGCGCGGTGTCCAGGTCCGAATTCTGCCGGGTCAGCACACCGCGGCCCATCGCAGTGGTCCCAAGAACGATCCCAACGATGCCCTATCGATCCTGCGTGCCCTGCACGATGTGAGTGTGCATGCGGTACCCGTCAAGACTCCCGAACAGCTGGCCATGCAAGCGCTGCACCGCGCCCGGCGCGGCTGGATACGCCGCATGACAGCGATCAACAACCAGACCCGTGGTGTGTTGCTGGAACAGGGCATCGTCATTCCCAGGAGCGTGGCAGCCTGGCAGCGCAAGGTGGCCCGCGTGCTCGAAGATGCCACGTTACCGCTCCCGGACCGCTTGCGCGATCTGGTGGCCACCCTGATGAGTGAGTGGGCATGGCATCGTGAACAGGTGGACAAACTCGATGCCGAACTGGAGCAGCTCAGCCGTACCGATCCGGTCGCCAGGCACCTGCGTCAGGTCGACGGCGTGGGCAAGATCATCGCCACCGCCATGGCCTGCAAAGGCGTCAACCCCGATCGCTTTGCCAACAGCCGGCAATTTGCGGCCTACTTCGGCATCACGCCCAGCCAGCATAGCAGCGGGGCGACGATCCGTTTGGGCAAGATGAGCCGGCGTGGCGATGCCTACTTGCGCGGCGCCCTCATCGAGGGCGCCCACGCGGTCATCCGGCAAATCCGCAGCGAGGCCACCGATCCGTACACTCGCCGCATCCAGCGTTGGGTGAAACGCTGTGGAAAGAAGGGCGCCGCCGTACGCCTGGCCAATCACAACCTGCGTGTAATGTGGGTGCTGCTGAAACACCCGGACACCCCATTTCACCGCAACCCGCACGAGCGCACGCTTGGCACCGAGATCGCGGAGGGCACCCTGCACTGACGCCCGCCCCCATCACGGCCGGCCCGGAGGAGGGGTCTTGGGCCGCTCCCGTCAACGGCTTCGCAAGCGCTTCGCGCCGTTGACAAAAGCCTCCCAAGACCGTTCGGGTCGGCAGACCGTGATGCGGGCTGCTTGGCCGACTACCTGCGGCACCTCGCCACCCACCTTCCCGTATCCCTTCGTTCCCTTTACGCGCTACCGCTGCTGAATCGCTCGAATCATCAGGTCAGACCGTCGCGGACCCAAGCCTACCGCCCTACCGGCTCTTGAAGCCTCCACGTAATCGGCTTACCCGCGAGCTTATCCGATGCCGGCCCGTGGTCCCTCGGACCACCTTCGATGAGGCCTTATACATAAATGCAGCCAGTGCTTCTTGCGCACACAGCGGTTGACACCAGGGGCGAGTCCATACATAGGGCGGGCAGTGCCCGCCCTACAGGCGTGAGGCACAATATGGCAGCGCACGATGAGCGGAGGCGACGATGTCCAAGACAGCAACGCAAGTATCCCGCGCGAGCCGCATCAAGGGCGCACTCATGGGTGCCTTCGTCGGCGACGCTCTGGCGCTCGGGCCGCACTGGTATTACGACCTCGGCGAACTGCGGCGCGTGTACGGCGACTGGATCGATGATTACACCGCACCGCAGCCGGGCCGTTATCACGCCGGGTTGGCGGCCGGCGCATCGTCGCAATCGGGCATCATCCTGGCGTTGACGCTGCAATCGCTGGTCGATTGCGGTGGGTACGACGAAGCCGATTTCTGCCGTCGTCTGGACGAGGAGCTTTTCCCGCAACTGGACGGCGACCCCATGTCCGGGCCTGGCGGTTACACCAGCCAGTCGATCCGCGAAGCCTGGCGCAAGCGCAGGCATGGACAGTCCTGGGGCGAGGTGGCCGGGCTGGCCGACAACACCGAGGCCGCCGAGCGCGTGCTGGCCATCGCCGTGCGCGATGCCGGCAACATGGCGCAGTTGGCGCGCCATGTCAGCGCCAATGTGGCGTTGACCCAGCGTGATCCCACGGTCGGCGCGATGACCCTCGCCTATGCCGCGGTGCTGGGTCAGCTGATCCAGGGCGAATCGCTGGATGCCGATTTGTCCGGCAAGCTGATGGCCAAGGTGAAAAGCGGTGAACTGCCATTCCATGCCGTGACCAGCGGTGATCTGGGCATGCCGCAAGGCAAGGAGGCGCCATTGCAGGCGGGTCAGTTCGTCTCGCCCGATGCCTTGCTCACGGTGTCATCCATTGCCTCGGCGGTACAGGGCCATGGCGTCGTCATCGATCCGGCCTGGAAGGTGTCGCTGGTCTACGGTTTGCCCTGCGCGGTCTACCACCAGTTCCCGGCGATCTACCACCTGGCCGCACGTTTCCAGGATGATTTCGAAACCGCCGTACTGCACGCCGTCAATGGTGGCGGTCAGAACATGGCGCGGGCCATGCTGACCGGCGCGCTGTGTGGCGCCATCGGCGGCTTCGATGCGATCCCCAAACGTTTCATCGACGGACTGGAAAAGCGCAAAACGTATCTGGCGTTGGCCGATGCTCTGGCCGATCAGATGGCTTGAGGCGCCTGGATTTTGCCTGGAACCACCCGCGTAGGGAGGGATTGCCCGTTGCGGTCACGTGGATATGGGGCTCGCCCTACGCGAAATGGCGGTTCTCACGGGAGGGGGCACAGAGCGCGGCCACGTAGGGCGGGTACTGCCCGCCGTCGCTCTTGCCGTAACCCGTGCCCTCGATGCGTCAATCCAGCGGCGCGTCGAAACATGGCCGGCGCGTGAGGTACTCGCGTCGCGCGTATTGCCAGGCGCCGAGCCCGAAGGGCAGGCAGATGACGATGCCGGCGAGGCCGCCGGTGAGGACGCCGAAACGGTGCATCAGCCACAGCACCAGGTTGTAGATGAGCATCGCGCCGATCAGCAGGGCCATCTGCACCAGGATGCGTCCGGTTTGCGTGGTGGGGCCGACCAGATGCGCGGCGAGCGCGCCGAAGGAGGCGCCGACGCCGACAATGAGGGCGGTCAGTACCAACTCGGCAGGCGCGCCGGCGTGCAGCAGAACGGCGATCAGCACGCTGTAGATGACGCAGTTGAAGGTGGTGACGGCGACCAGTTTCAACAGGGCGTCGGCGATGGTGGCCTGGAATTCGGCATGGGTTTGCGGCGCGAGCGTCAGGTACAGGTCGGCCAGGTTGGGTTGCATCTTCACCATGCCGCGACCGACGGCGGCGAAGCGGGACATGCCGATGAGCACGGCGTAGGAGGCGATGAAACCCACGTTCATGCCGTCGCCATGGTGGATGAGCGTGAAGTACAGGCCCGCGACAAGGGTCGTGACCAGGACGTTGATGGCGATGCCTTGCAGGTTGTCGTGCGGCAGCAGCACGGCGCGGATGACGCTCATGCGGGCGGCGGCGCCGGGGCGTTTGCGCAGGCGCGCGACGCTTCGTTCGAGGTTGCGTTGGGCGGTGGCGTCGAGGATCGGTTTCAGCTTCCTGCCGATGAAGCCGCGTTGTTGCGGCATGCCGCTGGCCATGTTGGCCGGCTTGCGTCCGTCGGCGATGGCTTGCATGGGTGAGTCGTCGTCCTCGCGGTCGCTGACCGTCAGCAGCGGACGCAGGATGAAGCGCAGAAGCAGCGCGGCCAGCAATGCCGCCAGCAGCGGTACCCAGTACGACGTCGTCAGCGCATGCAACAGGATGGCGTGCACGTCCGCGGGCAGAAGGCCCACGAGCGGAAAGATGATCCAGACGAAAAGCGTTATCCGTAGACCGGTGCCGGAAGCCAGGCCCAGCGCCACGGCCAGCAACTGCACGGCGGCCATCAGCAGGGCATGCTGCGCATCGCCGGTGACGCCGAACAGGAACAGTGCCGGCGCGACGATCATCACCAGAGCGTAGAGCAGGCCGGTTTGACCCAGGATGCGGGCAAAGTCCGGCAACAACAGGGTATCGGTGCGCATCAACGTGCGCAGCGTCATGCCGAGCAGCATGCCGGCCAGCCACGTCACCATGCCGACGAAGGGAATGGCGATGGCATGGGTGGCGGGAATCAGGATCAGGCTGCCCAGCCAGACCACGCCCACCAGAATCATGCCGGCGGGCATGCGCACGAAGGGCAGGGCGGCCAGCTTGCCGATGGCGCGCCGGTTCATGCCAGCTCCACGAACAGGTCTTCCAGCGTCAGCGGCTGGACGTCCAGGCGGGCATGCTCGCGTTCGGCTATCGCCGCGAGGACATCGTCGCCGACGCCATCGACGATCAGCTGCGCCTGTGTGCCGTCCAGCGTGGCGCGCAGCACGCCGGTTTCCAGCGGCGCGGTCTGCCAGCCGTCTGCGCGCATGAGCACGACACGGCGGATGCGTTGGCGCAGGGCGGGCAGGTCGCTCTCCAGCACGATGCGGCCATCCTTGAGCAGGGCGATGTCGGCGCCGGCGCGTTCGAGATCGGCGGTGATGTGGGTGGAAAACACCACCGTCTTGCCGGGGCGCTGCACGATGCGCATCAGCTCGTCCATGAAGGCGCGGCGCGCCTGCGGGTCGAGGCTGGCCACCGGCTCGTCCAGCAACAGCAGGTCGGGGTCGGGCGCCAGCGCGCGGATGATGGCAAGCTTCTGCCGCTGGCCCTGCGATAGCTGGCCGACTTTCTGCTTGCGGTCGATCTGCCAGTCGTCGAGCAGGCGTTCGGTCTGGACGTGGTTCCAGCGCGGATAGAAGGCGGCGGTGAAATCGAGGTAGCCGCGGACTTTCATCCACGGGAACAGGTCGAAGGTCTGGGGCACGAAGCCGATGTGCTGCAGGCGCTTGCCACCGGGCTGGTCGACCGAATGGCCGAGGATGGCGATGCTGCCTTCGTCGATGGGCGAAAGCCCGGCCATGCAGCGCAGCAGCGTGGTCTTGCCGGCGCCGTTCCTGCCCAGCAGGCCGATCACGCGGCCGCCGGGAATGCGCCAGTCCAGATGGCTCAGGACGTCGCGTTGATCGAAGCGCTTGCGCAGACCGCGCACGTCGACGATGGCCTGGGTTTGCGTGATTCCGTCGGCGGCCGCCATGATGTCCTCTCCCTGTGAAAGGAGGTCATTCTGCCGGATTGGCGGACGTTTTCAAGTGCCGCCTCGAGCCAGCCCCGCGTGAACGCGGATCGGAGCTTCAGTCGATGCCGAGTTTCTTGAGCTTGTAGCGCAGTGCGCGAAAAGTGATGCCGAGTTTCCGCGCGGCGGCGGTCTTGTTGTAGCGTGTCGCTTCCAGGGCCTGCATGATGGCGTCGCGCTCGACGTTGGAAATGTAGTCTTCCAGCGGCTGGTTCTGGCCGCGCGGATCCAGGTTCGCGGCATTGCTATCGGGTACGCCCGGGTGGACTGCCGGACGGCTGCTCGCGGTGGGCAGCATCAGGTCGTCCACGTCGATGGTGTGGGCGTCGCACATCGCCATGGCGCGTTCGAGAATGTTTTCCAGTTCGCGCACGTTGCCGGGAAAGGGGTAGTCGGCCAGCACCTTCATGGCTCCGGGGGTGAGTGTCGCCGGTTCGGTGCCGATGTCGGCGGCGAGCCGCTTCAGCATGACCTTGACCAGTTGCGGCACGTCCTCCTGGTGATCGCGCAGCGGCGGAACGTGCAGCTCGATGACGTTGATGCGATAGAACAGATCCTGGCGGAACTGGCCCTCTTCGACCAGTTGCATCAGGTTCTTGTGGGTGGCCGAAAGGATGCGCACGTCGACGGAAATCTCGCCGCGCCCGCCGATCGGGCGCACGGCTTTTTCCTGGATCACGCGCAGCAATTTGACCTGCATGTGCAGCGGCAATTCGGCCACTTCGTCGAGGAACAGCGTGCCGCCGTTGGCCGCCTGGAACAGGCCTTCCTTGTCGGCATGCGCGCCGGTGAAGCTGCCCTTGCGATGGCCGAAGAACTCGCTCTCCATCAACTCGGTCGGAATGGCGCCGCAGTTGACGGGCACGAACGGACCGGATGCCCGCGGGCCCTGGTCGTGGATCAGTCGCGCGACCAGCTCCTTGCCGACGCCGGATTCGCCGCTGATGTAGACCGGCGCCTGGTTGCGCGCCAGCTTGGCGATGGTGGCGCGCACCTGCTGTATCGGCACGGAGTTGCCGACCAGGCGATCGGCGATGCGCGGCGACGCCTGTGCGTCATCGGCTGGGGCCGTTTCCGCGGTGTCGGGTTCGGAGGCATCCTGGCCGCTGGCCAGGCGCAGCGCGGTCTGCACCAGCTGGCGCAGCATCTTGATGTCGACCGGCTTGGAAACGAAATCGAAGGCGCCGGCTTTCAATGCGGTGACGGCGGCGTCGACATTGCCGTAGGCCGTGATCATGGCTACCGGCGTGTCGGGATATTTTTCGGCGATCAGCTCGATCAGCTCCTGACCGGAGCCATCGGGGAGGCGCATGTCGGTGAAGCACAGATCCCATGAGCGTTCGGCCAGCAATCTGCGAGCATCACTGACGCTGGCGGCGGTTTCCACCTCCAGATTCATGCGGCCCAACGTGATCGTCAGCAGCTCGCGAATATCACGCTCGTCGTCGACGACCAGAACGCTTTGTGTGCTCATGATGACCCTGTTATTGGCGGTATTTCCGTGATCGCATGGATATAGAGTAGCGCGGGCGAGGCGGTTGGCAAACTCCGTGCGGATTTGTCACGGCGCGGATTCCGCAGGCACCGGGCCTCAGGGGCGGGCAGCCAGCGGGGTGCGTACCGGCGGTGTCAGGGTAATGCGGAAACAACTGCCGCCGCCGGCGACCGGCACATATTCGAGCATGGCTTGGTTGGCCTCGCACATCTGACGCGCCAGATAAAGTCCCAGCCCGGTGCCGTATTCGTGCGTCGTGTAAAACGGTTCGAAAATCTGCGCCGCCACCTTGGTGGGAATGCCGGGGCCGCGATCGGTGACTTCGATGATGGGCGGGCCGATGTCGCTGGAGCGGCGGGCGATCAGCATCACGCGCGCCGGCTCGCCGGGCATGCGGCCATAGCGCAGGGCGTTTTGCACCAGATTCCAGATCACCTGGTGCAGATGCTGCGGATCGGCCACGGCCTCCACGGATTTCGGCTGCACGATGGCGCGCAGGGAGTCGCTGCCGAGGTCGTTGCTTTCGCTGTATTCCTCGATGAAACGTAGCGCCCAGGCATTGAGGTCGAGCGTTTCCGGCCGCGAACGTTCGCGCCGCGACAACTGCAGGATGTTCTCGACGATGTCGTTCATGCGGCTGCAGTGGTTGTTGATGATTTCCACCATGCGCGCATCCGCTTCGGGCATGTCCTCGGACTCGGCCAGCAATTGCGCCGAATAGCGGATGGCGGCGAGCGGGTTGCGGATCTCGTGGGCGATCGAGGCCGACAGGCGTCCCAGCGAAGACAGGGTGAGCTGCTCGGCGCGGCGCGACACCAGCGAGGTGTCGTCCAGGAAAATGAGCACGTTGGAATCGTCGTTGGCGGCCAGCCGTGTGAAACGCGGAATCACCTCGGGCTCGCCTTCGGACAGCGCCACCGCGCTTTCGTCCTGCTTGTCGAAATGCCGCCAGTGGTAAAGCCGTCGCGACAGTTCCGGCGCCAACGTGCCCAGGTCGCGCTTTTCGACGGGCGGGCTGCCCAGCAGCAGCCAGGCCGACTCGTTGAGCTGGTGCACGTGGTTGGCGTCGTCCACCAGCAGCACGCCGGTCTTCATGCGCCGGATGATGAGTTCGTTGACCTGCGACAGGTTGGCCAGATCCAGCCCGCGCTGCTCGGCCAGCGCCTCGGTGGCGCGGATCTGCCGGCCCAGCACGTGACACAGCCCGGTCGAGGCGAAGTAGGCCAGCCCGAACAGCCCCGATTCGAGCAGGCGCGAACTCACGTCCGCGTTGATGGAAAAATCCAGCAAGGCGCGCGCCAGGATGCCCAGCGTGGCCAGCGCCGCAAAAAACAATGCCGAGCGCATGGACAGCAGCAGGCCGCCGGCGCCCAGGTTGACGACGAGCATCATCGTCACGCCCAGGCGCACCTCCGGCATGGCCACGCTGGCGAGCACGGCGGCGGCGATGTCCACGCACAGGCCAAGCGCGGTGCCCGCCGCCAGGTACCGCGTCCACCAGGGCGTGGACCGGAGCATGACCAGCGCAAACAGCAGATACGCCGGCGCCAGCGCGTGACCCAGCACCGGCGACTGCAGGACCAGCCAGTTCAGGCGCCACGGGCTGAACACCAGCAGCACGTAGACCAGCGCCTGGCCGACGCGGAAACCATGCAAAAAGTACAGCTCGCGACGGATGCCGACCGGCAGGCGCGCGTCATCTGGCGGCATGGCGGATGTGCTTTCCACGGTCGAGACACTCCATCCGGCGGAATGGGCCGGCCCTTCCTTTCCGCCAGTATAGTCGGGCCGAAGCCAGTGGCGGCCCTTTCCATCGAACGGCGCATGCGAGACAATGGGCGGCCTTGCTGCGCGGGTTTGAGCCGAGGCATGGCCCATGGCCACCCGCGCACGTTGCCGCCGCCGTGCCAGGTTTCATTGCGACACGCGTGCGTGCGTTGGTTTCCCGTGTCGCCGAGGTAGCGAATGAATTTCCACGAATATCAGGCAAAAGAGCTGTTCGCGCAGTACGGTATCACCGTGCCGCCGGGCAAGGTGGCCACCAGTGCCGATGCAGC
>DASSTF010000006.1:0-3957 GCA_035708045.1 Rhodanobacteraceae bacterium
ATGGCCAGCGCCTTCTTGTTCATGGCGACCCAGACCGGCTCGTGAAGCTTGACCCGGCTGGTGGTCTGATCCGGCAACGCCACCGGTTCGCCGTTGTCGGTGATCTTGAGCTGGCCCAGCGCGGGCACCATGGCCTTGGCCGTGTTCATCATCCTGTCCGGATTTTGCGAAGCGATCAACAGGCGGGCCTTGAAGCTCGGCATCTTGTCGGTATCGCTCATGTCGAGCTGATCCAGCACCAGGCGCAGGCCGCGCCATTCGCCAAGCGGCGGCATGGACAAGCGTGGCAGGTACGTGCCCGCCTTGACGGCCAGTTGGTTGAGCGAGGTCAGCGCGGGGCAGGTGAAGGGCTTGTTCTTCACCGCCTCGGCCTGGTTCAGCCAGAAATCGCGGATCGTGGTGATCGGCAACGCAAGCGCCATATCCAGCAGCGCGTCCGAAGATGCGTTGTGCCCCAGGCCGGGCACGTCCGTACCCACATGCTGGAAAGCCTTGATGATGTCGGGCGCCAGCTGGATGTCGACCTGCTGGATGCGTTCCTTCGATTCCAGTTTGGTGTAGCCGAAGCTTATGAGCGGCACGCGCGCCGCGATGCGGCCAAGATCGCCCTTGCAACTGGCGGGCAGCTCGGTATTCCACTGCGCGGGATGCTTGCCGGTGGCTGCCGAAAGCAGGGCCTTGAGCAGCGGGTCGTTGGCGCCGGCGATCAGTGCCGGCAAGCGGGTGGTGTCGAGGTAGCCGATGGAATACGGGCCGTAGCCGTCGGCCTTGGCCAGCTTCTCGAGGAGGTCACTTTCCTGCGCGCTGTGTTCGGGGCGATCCAGGCCCAGGGCCAGGCGCAACTGCTTGTCCGCATGGACGGGAAGCATGGCGGCCACGAACTGCTTGTCGTGGGTGGCGATGATCACCTGCAGGTTGGAGTTGCCGAGAGCGGCGTGCTGATAGGTGATGTTGCCGATCGTGCTTTCGTCGAAAGCATGCCCGTACGCCTTTTCCAGCTTGGCGATGTAGGCATGGAACCTGGCCGGATCGCTCAGCTGCCCGCGCACTACCGGGCTCAGGCCCAGACCATATATGGCAAACAGCCCGTCCGGATTGATGCCGGCGTCGGTTTCCATCTGCGTATAGGTCTTGCCCTCCATGCTGTCGGCGAAAGCGTTTATGAGGTGAGCAAGGTCGCTGTGCTCGGCGGTGAGCGACTCCGCCGCCTGACGCAGGCGCGTTACCTGATTGGCGCGCACGATGCTGGATGTCGACGCCGGCATCAGCGCGGCGCGCGCATCGGCCGTCAACGGCTTGAGATTGGCGACAAGATACGGCGTGTCGGCCGGGACATAGGCCAGCGGCGCGTTTTTGTCCTTGTGGCTGCAAGCGGCCAGCGCGACGGCGGCGCAGCTCAAGGCGAGTACGCGGATGATGCGTTGCATGAAAATCCTCTCACGGACGAATGACGCCGCCAATTATGCCAGTGCGGTCCGTCAGCCGTGGCTGATGTTCATGTCGGCAATGGACTACAAGCAGGCCGAACGTTGTCTGCGCGATAAGTAGGGTGGAGTTCGGCTCACCGACATTTGCGCAGGCTCATCCATACCCCAAAACCGTTCGCGCTGAGCGTAGCCCGCGCAGCGGGCGAAGTCGAAGCGCATCTCGCATGGTCGCAACCATGTCCTTCGACTTCGGCCTGCGCTCAGAACGAACGGATGTTGAACAAACGGTGCAGGTCAGCGGCTCAGCACTTCGGCCAGCACGGCCATGCGCACGAACACGCCGTTGCCGACCTGTTCGAGGATGCGCGACTGCGCACCGTCGGCGACTTCCGGCGCGATTTCGATGCCGCGGTTGATGGGGCCGGGGTGCATCACCAGGCATCCCTTGGCGGCGCGCGCGAGGCGTTCCGTGGTCAGGCCGTAACGTTCGAAATAGGCAGCCTCGTCGGGCAGTTCGGTGGCGGCCATGCGTTCTTTCTGCAAACGCAGCATGATGATGGCATGGGCGCCTTCGATGGCCGCGTCGAAGTCTTCCGTGTATTGGCATTGCGGAAAGGCGTCATTGTCCGGAAGCAGGGCCATGGGGCCGCACAGGCGCAGGTTCTTCACGCCCAGCATGGTCAGCGCCTGGATGTCCGAACGCGCCACGCGCGAATGGCGGATGTCGCCGCAGATGGTGACGGTGAGTGGTTCGAGGTCGGAGTGGTGCTGGCGGATGGTGAGCGCATCCAGCAGACCCTGCGTGGGGTGGGCGTGGGTGCCGTCGCCGGCGTTGACGATGGACACGCCGCTCATGGCGTGGCGCACCAGTTCGTCCGGCGTGCCGGTCTGCTTGTGGCGCACCACGATGATGTCCAGGTGCATCGCTTCCAGCGTGTGTAGCGTGTCGATCAGGGTTTCACCCTTGTTGGTCGAGGACTGCGCGATGTTGAAATTGACCACGTCCGCGCCGAGGCGACGCGCGGCCAGCTCGAAGGACGTGCGGGTGCGCGTGGAGGGCTCGAAGAACAGGTTGAGCACGGTGCAGCCGGCAAGGAGGTCCAGCTTGCGGGTGCCGTGGTGGCTGGCCTCGCGCATGGTTTCGGCGCGGTCGAGCAGCCGGGTCAGGGTGGGCCGGTCGAGATGCTCGAGCGTGGTCAGGTGGCGCAGATGGTGGGTCATGGGCCGGCGGTTTTCAAAAAGTGGCGACAGTTTAACTTGCCTGTGTCAGCCATGATTCGAGAATGACCACCGCCGCCATGGCGTCGAGCATCTCGGCATCGCGGCGGCGTCTGGCGCCGGCGGCGCGGGCCTGGGCGAAGCGGCGCGCCGCTTCCTGCGAGGAATGGCGCTCGTCCTGCATGTGCACCGGCAATTGGCTGCGTTCGCCGATGGCGGCGGCAAAGCGTCGTGCGTGGCGGGTCATGGGCTGTTCGCCGCCGTCCCGCGCCAGCGGCAGACCGATCACCAGGGCCTCGGGTCGCCATTGCTTGAGCAGGGCATCCAGTTGCGTCCAGTCGGGTTGCCCATCGCGCACTTTCACGATGGCCACGGGCTGCGCGCTGGCGGTCAGCGCGTTGCCCACCGCCACACCGATCAGGCGGGTGCCGACGTCGAATCCGAGGACGCAGTTCATGCGTGGCCGGCATAGCCGGCAAGGCGCGACACGTCGATGCCGGCCAGGCCCGCGGCGGCGCTCCAGCGCTGCTCCAGCGCGGTGTCGAACACGATGCGGTTGTCGGCGCGTACGGTCAGCCAGGCGTTGTCCATGATTTCCTGATCCAGCTGACCGGCGCCCCAGCCCGCATATCCCAGTGCCACGACCGCGGAGTGCGGCCCCTCGCCGGCGGCCACGGCGACCAGGATGTCGCGCGAGGTGGTGACCGACCAGTGCGCGTCGATCCGGTAGCTGGCTTCCCAGGACTGCTCGCCGCTGTGCAGCACGAAACCTCGCTCGGGTTGCACCGGGCCGCCCTGCAGCACGAGCTTTCCATTGATCTCGGGTTCGTCGCAGTCGAGATTCATCTGTTCCAGCACCTCGCCGAGGGTGACGCGCGAGGCGCGGTTGACCATCAGTCCGATGGCGCCTTCTTCGTTGTGCTGGCAGACCAGGGTGACGCCATGCGCGAAATTGGGATCGCCCATGCCAGGCATGGCGATCAGGAAATGGCCGGCGAGGCTGGTGGAATGATCCATGGCCACAGTGTAGCCGGTTTCGGTACGGCGACGATTTGTCCGTTCAGTGGGTCTTGAGCTGCCCGCCGCGCAGGAATTGATAAGTGCGCGTGATGTAGAGCAGATCCACTTTTTCGCCGGTTTTCGGAATCGGCGGGAACGGGCCGGCCATGCGCACGATGCGGATGGCGGCGTCATCGAGCACCTTGCGGCCGGAGCTGCGGATGACGTCGATGCTGTGGATGGAACCGTTGCGGCTGATGCCGACGGTGAGAATCAGGTTGCCGTTGAGGCGACCGGTTCGCGCGGCGTCGGG
>DASSTF010000007.1:0-7112 GCA_035708045.1 Rhodanobacteraceae bacterium
ATCGTCCTTTCCACCGCGTCCAGGGGAGCGTCGCCGTGACATCCACTTTCGTGCATTCAAGAAATGCTTTGGCCACCGCACTTGCGGTCGTGGTGCTTGGCGGTTGCGCCGTGCATCCACGTCCGTTCACGCCCGAGCAGCAGCAGGCCATGCTGGCAACCGATCGCGCGGATATCTTCGCGGGTCAGGCGCCGGTCACCGGCCCCATCACGCTGGACGAGGCGATGGCGCGCGCGTTGAAGTACAACCTCGACGATCGCGTGAAGATGATGGAAGAGGCGCTGGCCCGGCGCCAACTCGACCTGTCCAATTTCGACCTTCTGCCGAAGCTCACCGCCGCCGCCGGTTACACCACGCGCGACAACGTGCTGGCCTCGTCCTCCCAGGACATCGTCACCGGCAAGCAGTCGCTGGTTCCATCGACATCCAGCGAGCGTCAGGCCACACGCGCCGACCTCGGCTTTTCCTGGAATATTCTCGATTTCGGCGTCAGTTACTACGCGGCACGGCAACAGGCCGACCGCGTGTTGGCCGCGCAGCAGCGTCGCCGCAAGGTCGTGCAGATGCTGATGCAGCAAACCCGCGAGGCCTATTGGCAAGCGGTCGGCGCGCAAAAGCTGCAGGCACAGATCGAGCCCTTGCTGGAGCAGGCGCGTGGCGCGTTGTCCGATTCGCAGGCGATCGAAAAGCAGGGCCTGAAGGATCCGCTGCAATCGCTCGGCTATCAGCGCGAACTGCTGAGCCTGGAGCTGCAACTGGAAGCCATCCGCGATCAATTGGCGCAGGCCAAGCCGAAGCTGGCCTCGATCATGAACTTGCCGCCAGGCAAGTCCTATCAGTTGGCGTCGTCGGATGCATTTGCCATGCCGCAGTTGGCGATCGATCCGGCGAAGATGGAGCAGATCGCATTGACGCATCGTCCCGAGCTTTTGGAGGCGGGGTACAACGAGCGCATCGGCCTCAACGAAACACACAAGGCCATGGCCAAACTGCTGCCCGGCATCGAGCTGTCCGCCGGCGCGCATTACGACAGCAATGATTTTCTGGTCAACAACGAGTGGCGCGACGCCGGCATCCGCATCAGTTGGAACCTGCTCAACCTGTTCAACATCAAGCACATCAAGGCTGCGGCCAAGGCGCAATACGATCTTGCCCACGAGCGGAAACTGGCGCTGTACATGGCGGTGCTGACCCAGGTGCACGTGGCATGGATCGACTATGCCAGCCTCAAGCAACAGTTCGAATGGACGCGCCAGTTGAACGACGTCGAACAGCGCATCCTTGAACACACGCGCAATGCCACCCAGGCCAATGCCGAAGGCAAACTCACTGAAATCCGCGCCGCCACCAGCGCGTTGATGTCGGAGTTGCGTCTGTACCAGAGCTACGCGGCCTACCAGGGAGCCTATGGCCAGATGATTGCCACTCTTGGTCTGGATCCGGTGCCGGCGACGGTGAGCGGCCAGGATCTCCCGACGTTGGAAAAGGCCATTGCCGAGACGCGCGAGCAATGGAGCCATCCGGCGAGTTCGAATTAGCCGGTGCATGTGGAAAGAGGCCACTTGCTTCGTGGCATTCCGGTGAAAACCGGAATCCATCTTGATCTTCGGCAAAAGCACAATGGATTCCGGTTTTCACCGGAATGACGAAGATGGAAATTTTCGGGTGTCGAATCGTCACCTGTTTACGGTAGTGTCAGTACAGCCGATATCGGCGCGGGAAGAAGTCACACGATGTTGCGGTTGATGATGATGGGTTCGATTTTGCGGACGCTTTGCATGCTGTCGATGGTTGCGGTGGCGTCCATGGCAAGCACGGCCGCATCTGCGCAAGACACGCCCGATGCGGATCAGCCCGACCGCATCCGCACCCAGCTCGTGGCACAGCACGACGTGGAAATTTCCAGCGAGGTGTCCGCCAAGATTGCGCGCTTGCCGCTCAAGGAAGGCGATGCCTTTGCCAAGGGCGACCTGCTGGTGGCATTCGACTGCGATCTCTACCGCGCACAGTTGCACAAAGCCGAAGCCACCTCAGCGGCGGCCTCGCGTGCGCAGGCGGTAACCACCAAACTGGCGGCCCTGCATTCGGCGGGCACGCTGGACGTGGCCAAGGCCAAGGCCGGTGCCCGTGAAGCGGCGGCCGATGTTGCCTACATGCGCACCACGGTCGACAAGTGCACCATCCGCGCACCCTTTGCAGGCCGTATCGCCAAACTGGATGCGGCAGCCTACGAGTACGTCGTGCCCGGCAAGCCGTTGATGGAAATTCTCGACAACGGCGCCCTCGAAGTGAAACTGATCGTGCCGTCCAAATGGCTGGCCTGGCTCAAGCCGGGCGCCAAATTTACGGTGCACGTCGACGACTTGGGCAAGACTTATGCTGCGCATGTGGTGCGCATCGGCGCGCGCATCGATCCGGTCAGTCAGACGCTCGCCATCAGTGGCCGCCTCGATGGCGCGCATCCCGAGTTGCTGCCGGGGATGAGCGGTTGGGCGAGTTTTCCGGGCCGGCCATGACCACCGTCAACGCCTCCATCCAGGGTCTGATCGGCCTGTTGCAGATCGGCCAGCGGGTGCGCGCAGCGGGCAACATCGAAGCTCTTGGCTTTGTCGCGGTGAACGAGACGCGCAGCGTGTTGACCTACCGGCAGGCGGCGTTGTGGCTGGGCGGTGATGCAAGGCGGGTAGCGGCACTTTCCAGCGTACCCATCGTGGATGCGGGAACGCCTTATGTGCAGTGGGTGGCGCGCCTGTTCCGCGCGCTGTCGCCGCTGACCGAAGCCAAGGCGGTGGATGTGGCGGCACTGCCGCCGCTGGTGGCCGAGGAGTGGGAAAGCTGGTTGCCGGCGCATGCGTTGGCGGTGCCTTTGCCATACCCCTCGGGTGCCGTGCAAGGCGCGCTGTTGCTGGCGCGCGAGCAGCCGTGGCGCGACGAGGAAGTCGGGCTGGCGCGCGAGTTGGGCGCACTGCTTGGCCATGGTCTGTTCGCGCTGCGGCCGCGTGAGCGCTGGTGGCGCCAGCTGCGTGCCGGGCTGCGCACGCGCAAATGGTGGGGGCGCATCGCGCTCGGCGTGTTGATCGTGAGCGTGATTCCGGTGCATCTGTCGGTGCTGGCGCCGGCCGAGGTGTCGCCGGTCGATCCCTTTGTAGTGCGTGCGCCGCTCAACGGTGTGGTCGAACGCCTCGACGTGCGCCCGAACCAGCCGGTCGCCGCCGGCACGCTGTTGTTCGAGCTGGACGCCACCACCTTGCGTGGTCGCTACGCCAGCGCGCGCAAGGCCTACGAAACGGCGCTGGCGGAGTACCGCCAGAGCGCGCAGCTTGCGGTTACCGACGACAAGAGCAAGCTGGCGATGGCCGAGCGCCTCGGCGAGCTCAAGCAGAAACAAGTGGACATGAATTATGCCGCCGACCAGTTGGCGCGCGTGAAGGTCAAGGCCGAGCGTGCCGGCGTGGCGGTATTCGCCGACGCCAACGACTGGACTGGCAAGGCCGTGTCGGTCGGCGAAAAGGTGCTGGTGCTGGCCGATCCGGACAAGGTGGAACTGACGGGCTACCTGCCGGTGGACGATCAGATTGCGCTTGAGCCCGGCGCGGATGTGACCTTCTACCCGAAAGCTTCGCCGTTCAGCGCCTGGCACGGCCGGATCGACAGTGTCGCCTACAAGGCCGCGCTGACGGAGCAGGGCATCCTCGCCTATCGCGTCAAGGCGCACTTCGATGCCGGCAAGACGCCGCCGCGGTTGGGCCAGATGGGTACGGCGCGCCTGTACGGTCATCGCGTGCCGCTGATCTACTACGTGTTGCGCAAGCCACTCGCGACGTTGCGCCAATGGCTGGGCTGAGATCATGCCGATCGAAAATGCCGCGTCCGAGGCCCAGCCACTGCCGCCGTTGCGCCAGGAGCTGACGCTCAATCCCGCGCCGGCGGCGCCCGACGGTTCGCCCGTCTGGACGTTGCACGATCCCGCATCCAACCAGTTCTACGAGATCGGCTGGACGGCCTTCGAGATTCTGTCGCGTTGGGAACTGGGCACGGCCTTGGCGGTGGCCGAGGCGGTCTGCGCGCAGACCACGGCCAGTGTCGAAGTCGACGATGTGTTGGAACTTGCGCAATTTCTGGCCGTGCACAACCTGACCGTGGCGGCGACGCCGATGGACAGCGTCCGCCTCGCACAGTTGGCGGCGCGGCACAAGCTCAGCGTGCCGCGCTGGCTGTTGAAGCACTATCTGTTCTTCCGCGTGCCGCTGGTGCGGCCGATGCCGTTCCTGCGTCGCGTCTACCCGTGGATGGCCTTCGTCTACTGCCCCGGTTTCTGGTGGCTGATGCTGGGCGTGCTGCTGCTCGGCCTGTACCTGGTGTCGCAGCAGTGGGAAAGCTTTGTGCACACCTTCCATGCCTACACCACCTGGCGCGGCCTCCTGGCGTTGGCGCTGGCCTTGTCGTTGGCCAAGGTGTTGCACGAGCTGGGGCACGCGTTCACCGCCTATCGCCACGGCTGCCGCATCCCGGCCATGGGTTTCGCGCTGCTGGTGATGTGGCCGGTGCTGTATACCGATACCGGCGAAGCGTGGAAACTGAAGTCGCGCCGCGCGCGCCTGCAGATCGGCGCCGCCGGTGTGCTCGCCGAATTGGTGCTGGCGGCGTTCGCATTGCTGCTGTGGAACTTCCTGCCGGACGGGCCGATCCGTGCCGGCGTATTCATGCTGGCCACCAGCACCTGGGTGTTGACACTGGCGATCAACGCCAGCCCGTTCACCCGTTTCGACGGCTACTACCTGTTGTCGGACTGGATCAACGTCACCAACCTGCACGAACGCACCTTCGCCATCGGACGCTGGTGGCTGCGCGAGCGCCTGTTCGGCTTCGGCGATCCGCCGCCGGAGGCGTTCCCGCAGCGGCTGCATCGCTTCCTGATCGGATTGGCATGGGTGACGTGGCTTTATCGCTTCGTGCTGTTCCTGTCGATCGCGTTGCTGGTGTTCCACTTCTTTTTCCGCGCGCTCGGCATTGTGCTGATGTGTGTGGAGATCAGCTGGTTCCTGGCGCTGCCGATCGTGCGCGAATTTATCGTGTGGTGGCGTCGGCGCGGTGACATGCGCTGGAACGTGCAAACCGTCAGAACTTGCATCATCGCGTTCGCGCTCGCGGCATTCTTGTTGCTGCCATGGCAGGCCAACGTGCGCGCGCCGGCCGTACTGGGTCAGGCGCAGGCGCAGACGGTATACACGCCGCGCGCGGCGCAATTGATGAAGCTCACGGTGCACGATGGTCAACAGGTCGACGCCGGTGCGGTGCTGGCGCAGTTGACATCGCCGACGCTGGATTACCAGATCAAGCAGGCCGAACAGCAATTGGCGCACCTGCAATGGCAGGTTGAACAGCAGCCTTTCGACGATACCCTGCGCGCGCTGGGGCCGGCCCTCGTGAAGCAGCGCGACACGGCGCGGCAGATGCTGGCGGCGTATCGAACCGAGCAAGCGCAACTGGTGCTGCGTGCGCCGTTTGCTGGCCGCGTCGTCGACATCGCCCCGGCGCTGCATGCCGGCGAATGGCTGAAGGGAGGCGAACCGTTGCTCGGCGTGGTGGGTACGCACGGTGTCAAGGGCGATGCCTTCGTCGGCGCGGCTGCGCTGACGCGGCTGGACACCGGACGGACGGTGGATTTTGTCGCGGCGTTGCCGGCGCAGCCGGTGCGGCATTGCGCGGTGACCGCCATCGATCGCGTGAACCTGTCCCGTCTGGATGAACCGTATGTCGCCAGCATCTACGGCGGCGGCATTGCCAGCCTGCGCCAGCCCGACGGCAGTCTGGCGCCGCTGGAATCCACCTACCGGTTGCGCTTCGGCGACTGCGATGGCGCCGGTTCCATCCCGCGCGAAATGCCGGGCGAAGCCATCATCCATGGCGACCGCCGCAGTCTGGCTGGCCGTTTCGTCACTTGGCTGGGCGCCTTGATGAGGCGGCAAATCAGCTTTTGAAGCGATGATTTCGATCGCTGACTGTCGCCGAAACGAGCGCGGTGCAGCGCGAAGGTGGGCGTCGGCTGCGCCACTACACTGGCCGTGCCATGACCGACGAACAGCCCGAGCGCCGCGAGCGCGAACCCCGACGCGTTGATGACGACGATGTGCCCGAGGGTTCGTTCCACCTGACCGAGCGCGAGCGTGAGGAGGTGGAGGAAAACCTGCCGCCACGCGTGCAGGTGCTGCATGAAGCCATTCGTGTGGAAGGCAAGGCGGAACTCGGGCGCAGTGTGGCCGCGCTGAGCTGGTCGTCGGTGGCGGCGGGTCTGTCGATGGGCTTTTCGATGTTGATTCCGGCATTGCTGGCCGTGCATCTGGTCGATGTGCCGGGAGGCGCCCTGATTTCCAAGCTGGGCTACACGGTCGGGTTCCTGATCGTGGTGTCGGCGCGCCAGCAGCTTTTCACCGAGAACACCCTGACCGCCGTGCTGCCGTTGATGACGCACCCGCAATGGAGCACGTTCGGGAGGCTGCTGCGCCTGTGGGGCATCGTGCTGCTCGGCAATCTGGTCGGCGTCGCCCTGTTTGCCTGCGCCATGGTGTACATGCACGTGCTCAATGATGCGACCCAAGCCACACTGGTTTCGCAATCGCTGGAAGTGATGCAGGACACGACCGGGCAGATGTTCACCAAGGGCATTGTCGCCGGCTGGCTGCTGGGCACCATGGTGTGGCTGCTGCCGGCGCTGCCCAGGTCCAAGGTCTTCGTCATCATGCTCATGACGTGGTTGATAAGCGTAGGCAATTTCACCCACGCCATCGCAGGCTCCACGGAAGTGCTGTATCTGGTATTCCGCGGCGACTTGCTGGCGGTGGATTACATCACCCGTTTCGCCTTGCCGACCGTGGCCGGCAATATCGTGGGCGGCAGCGTGATTTTCGGGCTCATCAGCCACGCACAAGTGCGCAGCGAGGGGCGATGATCGTGCGTCACGCCCCGCTGGACGACTTGTCCTGCTCGGCCACGGCTTTTTCCAGCCGTTCGAGCTTGCCGGCAAGTTCGTTTTCGTAGCCGGGACGGATGTCGGCCTTGATCACCAGGGAAATGCGCGAACCGTAAGCCGACACGGCCTCGGTGGCGCGACG
>DASSTF010000008.1:0-23078 GCA_035708045.1 Rhodanobacteraceae bacterium
GCGCGACGTGTTCCGCAGCTCCAAGTTCGGCGCCGTGGCCGGCTGCATGGTGGCCGAGGGCGTGGTCAGGCACAACAAGCCGATCCGCGTGCTGCGCGACAACACCGTGATCTTCGAAGGCGAACTGGAATCGCTGCGCCGACACAAGGACAACGTGGAGGAAGTGCACGCCGGCACCGAGTGCGGCATTGCCGTCAAGCAGTACAACGACGTCAAGCCGGGCGACCAGATCGAGTGCTTCGAGCGCGTCGAAGTGGCGAGGAGCCTGTAAACGACCATGCCTTCACGAGACTTCAAACGCATTGACCGCATCAATGCCGAGTTGCGACGTGAACTGGGTCAGCTCGTGCATGCCGCCGTGCGCGATCATGGGTTGCCCTCGGTGAGTGTCAGCGACGTCGAGACCACCAGCGATCTCGACGTCGCCACGGTGTGGGTGACCACGCTCGATCCGGAACAAGCCACCGAGGCCGTTGCCGCCCTGCGCGACATGAGTCGCGAATTGCGCCGCGAGTTGTCGCGCAGCATCCGCCTGCGTCGCGTTCCCGAGCTGCGTTTCAAGTACGACAGCTCGGTCGATCGCGGTGAACGCATCGAATCGCTGCTGCGTCGCGAGAAGGACAACGGGCGCTTGTAGCTTCGGGGTCAGGGAGAAATCCCGCCCTGCCTGAACCATCATGCCTCGCCAATTTCGACGCCCCGTTCACGGCATCCTGCTGCTCGACAAACCCCAGGGCCTGAGTTCCAACCAGGCCTTGCAGGCCTGTCGTCGCCTGTTCCAGGCTGCCAAGGCCGGACACACCGGCAGCCTGGATCCCATGGCCACCGGTCTGTTGCCGCTGTGTTTTGGCGAGGCGACCAAGGTGGCCGGCCTGCTGCTGGGCTCGCGCAAGGCCTACGTGGCCGAGTGCAAGCTCGGCGAAACTACCCGCACCGACGATGCCGAAGGCGAAGTGCTGGTGCAGCGGGAAGTGCCGGCACTGGATGTCGACGCCATCGGACAGGCCGTGCGGCGTTTCATCGGCACGATCGATCAGGTGCCGCCTGCCTTTTCCGCGCTCAAGCGCGATGGCGTGCCCATGTACGTGCGGGCGCGGCGCGGCGAGGACGTGGCGATGTCGGCGCGCCCGGTGCAGATTCACGACATCACCCTGCTGTCATGGCAAAAGCCGTTTTTGCGCCTGCACATCACTTGTGGATCAGGCACCTACATCCGTTCCCTCGCGCGGGATCTCGGCGAGGCACTGGGCTGCGGCGCCCACCTGACCGCGTTGCGGCGCGAGTGGGTGGATCCGTTCACGCAGCCGGTCATGCACACGCTCGACGCGCTCGAAGACATGACGATCCCGCAACTCGACGATCTGCTCTTGCCGGTGGACGCGGGTCTGGGAGCCATGCCGCCGGTGCATCTGGACGCGGCCGCCAGCCAGGCGCTCGCGCACGGGCGGAGCGTGCCGATGGATATGGAAGAAGGGCGCTATCGCGCCTATGCCCAGGGCGGGCAACTTCTGGCCCTGGCTGAAATGCGTCAGGATGGCTGCCTGCACGTGCTGCGGGGCTTCAATTTGCCGGAAAACGGCCCCGAACAGACCTGAAACCGGCGCAAAAGCACAAAGATGGCTTGTTGTTGCCACCCCTGCACCGGTACAATTGCTGCTTTCCCAGTGAGTTGCATTGGCTATCACGGGGTTTGCACAGGTTCATTCGAGGGTGAATCCGCGCAAGCCTCGTGCTTATTGTTTTTTCGAGGAAATCAACATGTCTTTGACGGCTGAACAGACCAGCAAAATCATTGCCGACTTCGGTCACGCATCCAACGACACCGGCTCCCCCGAGGTGCAGGTGGCGCTTCTGACGGCGCGCATCGCGCACCTTACCGAACACTTCAAGAGCCACAAGCAGGATCACCATTCCCGCCGCGGCCTGCTCAAGCTGGTCAACCAGCGCAAGCGCCTGCTCGGCTATCTGAAGAAGAGCGACAGCAGTCGCTACCAGACGCTGATCGAACGCCTCGGCCTGCGCCGTTGATCCCTGGTCGAGGAGAATTGAAGATGGCGAAAGTAACCAAGTCGTTCCAGTACGGCAAACACGAAGTCAAGCTGGAAACGGGCGAAATCGCCCGTCAGGCATCCGGCGCCGTCATGGTGTCCATGGGCGCCACCACCGTGCTGGTAGCGGTCACCGCCGCCGCCAAGATGCGCGAGGGCCAGAGCTTCTTCCCGCTCACCGTGGACTATGTCGAGAAGTTCTATTCCGCCGGCCGCATTCCCGGCGGTTTTTTCAAGCGTGAAGGCCGCCCGACCGAAAAGGAGACGCTGACCTCGCGCCTGATCGATCGTCCGATCCGCCCGCTGTTCCCCGACGGCTTCAAGAACGAAGTGCAGGTCGTGGCCACCGTGATGTCGATGGATCCGGAAATCGACGGCGACATTCCGGCCCTGATCGGCGCCTCCGCCGCGATGGTCCTGGCCGGCGTCCCGTTCAAGGGCCCCATCGGCGCCGCCCGCGTCGGTTACGCCAACGGCGAATACCTGCTCAACCCGACCGCCAGCGAGCTGGAAGGCTCCGAGCTGGATCTGGTCGTCGCCGGCACCGCCAACGCCGTGCTGATGGTGGAGTCCGAAGCCAAGCTGCTGTCCGAGGACGTCATGCTGGGCGCGGTGATGTTCGGTCATCGCGAGATGCAGGCCGCCATCAACGCCATCAACGAGCTGGCCGCCGAGGCCGGTCGCAAGGATTTCCATTGGGAGGCCCCGGCGGCTGACGATGCCCTGGAGGCCGCCGTCAAGAACGCCGTCGGCAATCGTCTGGCCGAAGTGTTCCAGATCAAGGACAAGCTTGAGCGTCGCGACGCCATGGCCGCCCTGGAGGCCGAGGTGAAGGCTTCCCTGGCCGAGCAGGCCGAGGCCAACGGCTGGAGCGATGCCGCCATCGGCGACGTGTTCGGCGAGATCGAATACCACACCCTGCGCGACGGCGTGCTCAAGACCAAGCAGCGCGTCGACGGCCGCGGCCTGGAAGACGTGCGCCAGATCACCGTGCGCACCGGCGTGCTGGATCGCGCCCACGGCTCGGCCCTGTTCACACGTGGCGAGACGCAGGCTCTGGTATCGGTCACGTTGGGCACCAAGCGCGACGCACAGATCATCGACGCGCCCGCCGGCGAATCGAAGGATCCGTTCCTGTTCCACTACAACTTCCCTCCGTACTCGGTGGGCGAAACCGGTCGCGTCGGCAGCCCCAAGCGCCGCGAGATCGGCCACGGCCGTCTGGCCAAGCGCGGCGTGCAGGCCGTCAAGCCGGACATGGACAGCTTCCCGTACGTGGTGCGCGTGGTTTCGGAAATCACCGAATCCAACGGTTCCTCGTCGATGGCTTCCGTGTGCGGTTCCTCGCTGGCCATGATGGACGCCGGCGTGCCGCTGTCCGCCCCGGTCGCCGGCATCGCCATGGGTCTGGTCAAGGAAGGCGACGACTTCGTCGTGCTGAGCGACATCCTGGGTGACGAGGATCACCTGGGCGACATGGATTTCAAGGTCGCCGGTACCTCCGAAGGCGTGTCCGCGCTGCAGATGGACATCAAGATCGACGGCATCACCGAGGAGATCATGAAGACGGCGCTGGCCCAGGCCAAGCGCGGTCGCCTGCACATCCTCGGCGAGATGGCCAAGGTGCTGGATACGCCGCGCGAGGAAATGAGCGAATACGCTCCGCGCTTGCTGACCATCAAGATCCATCCGGACAAGATCCGCGAAGTGATCGGCAAGGGCGGCAGCACCATCCGCTCCATCACCGAGGAAACCGGCGCCACCATCGACATCAGCGACGACGGCACCGTGGTCATCGCCTCGGTCAACCGCCAGGCCGCCGATGCCGCCAAGCACCGCATCGAGCAGATCGTGGCCGACGTCGAGCCGGGTCGCATCTACGAGGGCAAGGTGGCCAAGCTGATGGACTTCGGCGCATTCGTCACCATCCTGCCGGGCAAGGACGGCCTCGTGCACGTCTCGCAGATTTCCAACGAGCGTGTCGAGAAGGTCTCCGACTACCTCAAGGAAGGCCAGACGGTGAAGGTCAAGGTGCTGGAAGTGGACAAGCAGGGCCGTATCCGCCTGTCCATGAAGGCCGTGACCGAAGAAGAAGCCGCCAGCGCCTGAGCGTAGCGACAAGGCAGGCCTCTTGGCCCTGCATGGAAAACCCGGCACCGCAACGTGCCGGGTTTTTTGTTGCCGGAATCCGTCCTACTCATGAATGGGACAAGCATCCCGCACCATCACCCGAACTTGAGCCAGCCTGCCAACACTGCCAGCCCGACCATCATCCACACTACGTAATCGGTGACCCGGCCGCTGTGGAGGATTTGCATCGCCTTGAACGGCGCCGCCTCGAACCTCGCGATCCGCCGTGCGATCCATCGCGTCGGTCGTCGGCGCAGCAGTGATGCCGCGGGAATGAGGATCGTCAATGCGAATGTGATTGCCGCAAGCAGCATGCCGCTCTTCGGAGGCGGAAATTTGCCGGGCACCAGTCCCGTCGCGGCATGGTGGAGGAACGATTCCACAAGGTCGGCCGGCAGCAGCGCGATCGCGAGCAGCACCATGCATGGCAGCAGCATCAGCCACAGCGGGCGATTGCCTTTCTCGCGCTCACGCTCGGTGGGCGCGGTCAGCTCCACGGCGGGTACGCCGCTGCAACCCAGGAAGACGCGGCCGGCCGCGCGCAATACCGCCGCGCCGGTCAACGCGGTGCCGACGATGATCGCGGCCAGCGCCGCCGTGCCGGAATCGCCCTCGTGCATGGCATCGGTCGCATCGTGCAGCAGCCCCCATGGCAGTCCGCCGAGCAGCAGGCCCGCCGTACCCATCGCGATGCCGACCGGCCATATGCGGCGGCCCTCGCCATACAGTTCGAGTTCGTCCACCGAATCAAAGCGCGCGAGAAAAATGCCGGCGATCATGAACAGCGTGCCTTTCACCAGTCCATGACCGACCAGGTAGACCAGGAATCCCTCCGTGCCGATCGCGCTCACAGATGCGACGGCAATCAGCATGATCCCGAGGTGCGCGATCGTGGAAAACGCCAGCAGCCGTTTCAGATGCCGTTGCGCCCACGCCATCAGGCCACCGATCAGGGCGGTGGCGAAACCGAGCCAGAACAGCCCGACGTGCACCAGCATCATCACCTGCGCATTTCCGGCGAAGACGATCGCGATCAGCTTCAGCAGGCCGAACAGGCCCAGGCTCACCATCACGCCGGAAAAAATCACCGACACCGGGCTGGGTGCGACCGCGTGCGCGTCCGACAGCCACATGTGGAATGGCACGATAGCCGCCTTGGTCAGGAGCGCCGCCGCGATCAGG
The DNA here is from genome assembly GCA_035708045.1 of Rhodanobacteraceae bacterium. Taxonomy (GTDB): domain Bacteria; phylum Pseudomonadota; class Gammaproteobacteria; order Xanthomonadales; family Rhodanobacteraceae; genus Oleiagrimonas. Next base: position 5,361 of record DASSTF010000008.1, read on the forward strand.
CAGAAGCCGCCGGCGATCACCGGATCCGGCGGCACGGACGCGATGACGCGGCCCATGGTGACGAAATCGAGCGTGCCCGTGCGCGCATACAGCAGGCCCACCCCAGCAAGCATCAGAAAGCTGCCGAGCGCATTGGTGATGGTGAAGTTGAACGCGCCCTCCAGCGAACTCTTGCCCAGCGGATACGCCGTCAAGGCGAACGCCGCGATGCCCATCAGTTCGAACCACACGAAGAGGTTGAAAAGGTCGCGGGTCAGGCAGAAGCCGATCATCGCCGCCAGGAACAGCAGCATCAGCACGTGGAAATGCGCGTGTATATGGTCGAAGTAACCCCAGGCAAACACGAAGGTGGCCGCGAACAGCAGCGCGCAGAAGGCGGCGACCATCGCGCTCGCCGGATCCACCGAAAAGGCGATGCCAAGCACCACGCCCGGCTTGCCGGAAATCTCCGGCGTCCATGCGCCGAACCAGTGCACGATCGGGCCATGCAGCGACTGCGCCGCCAGCCATCCGCACAACGCCACCAGCGCCAGCGAGACGATCACTGCGGTAATGTCGGCGCTGCGTGGCGGCAGCCAGTGCGACAACGCCAGCATCAGGAACGCGATGCCGAGCGGCGCTAATACCGCCAGCGGCGCGAGTTGGTGCGCGAGCGGCATCGGAGGTTCCTATTCGCTCGGTCGCAACGGCCGCAGATGCTGCGGATCCAGAGTGCCGCGTCGCTTGTGAACCTGCAAAGCGATGGCCAGCAGCAGCGCCGTCATCGCCGCGCTCACCACGATGTCGGTCAGTACCAGCGCCTGCATCACCGGATCAACCGCGGGTGTGCCGGGAGGATGGTCGTAGAAGATTGGCGGCCCCGCACCCCAGCGGTAGCCGATACCGAGCAGCAACACGTAGGTCGCCGACTGGCACACGGTCAGGCAGCCGATCATGTGCACGTAATGCCGCGAAGTGACGATGCCATAGATGCCCACGCCGAACAGCCATGCAACGACACACCATGCCAGTACGTTCATGTGGCTGCCTCATCCTCGATGTCGCCGGCTTTCGGTGCACGGGTCTCCTCCATGAATTCCAGCAGCAACATGCCGAAACTGCCGATTACCGCGGCGCCGATCACCAGGTTCACGATCGCCATCAGGCCACCGGAATAGAGATCTTTCCAGGTGCCCAGCGGCAACACGTTCTGCATCGCCGCGTATCCGAATGCCAGCGGAATGGCCGCCGCCAGCGCGAACGCCAGCCCGCCGAAACCTTCCACGGCCACCAATACTTCCGAATGCAGCATGCGCCGCCATGTCGAGTAGCCTTCGCCAAGATAGATCAGGATGAAGCCGGAAGCGGCAATCGCCCCACCCTGGAAGCCGCCGCCGGGAGTCACCGTGCCGTGCAGTATCACGGACAGGCCGAACAGGAACAGCGCTGTCGCGATCAATCGGCAGACCAGTACCGTTGCATCGGAGCGTTCGAGCCATTCGCGTCCGGGAAGGTGCCCGGCGCGCTCGACGATCTCCTCGCCACGGCGGCCGCGCAGCAAAACCACCGTGGCGGTGACGGCGCAGATCAGCATGCTCTCCTCGCCGAGGGTGTCGATGCTGCGGATGTCGAAATTCACCGCCGACACCATGTTGGACACGTTGCGCAATATCGGCGCCAGTGCATCCACGGTGGCGCCGTATTGCGACAGCGGATCGCCGAACGCGGGCAGCGTCAGGATCACGTGCCCGGCCGCGATCGCCAGCACGACCAATGCGGGTATCAGCAATGCGAGCCTCCAGAACTGCGTCATTGGCGGGCCTTGTGCAGGGCGACGGCGGCCAGCGTGATCAGGAACAGCAATGGCACGATCACGGCGCTTACCGCGATTTCCGAATACGCCACGTCCGGCGCCTGCAGGACGAAAAACAGCAATGCCAGCACCACGCCGTTGCCACCCAGCGCATAGATCTGCCGCCTCGGCACGCGCGAAGTCACCACGAGCAGGCCCGACAGGGCGCTGGCTGCCAGCATGATGACGATCAACCAGTTCATGATGGCTCCTCGCCACGCAGCCGCAGTACGCGGGCAATGGCATGCGAGAGCAGCGCGCCGGCGGACACCACCACCAGCCAGATCAACACGCACTGGAAGGTGCGCGGCGTCAATCCGTCGTGGATCACGACTGCAGCGGTGATCGCGCCGCCACCGACCAGGTTGAAGAAGGTGATCGCATGCAGACGGTCATGGCCGGAGCGCAACCTGAAGAAGGCCAGTGCCATGATCCATGCGATCAGCACCGCGAGTGCAAGCAGCGTGTCGATGGCGATGCTCATAGCCAGCGCTCCCGGAACAGCACCAGCACCAGGGTTCCCGGCAGCCCCAGCAATGCCAGTGCCAGCGCGAGGCCCCACGAGGAGGGCTGCGCAAGCATGACATCCAGCAGAACGAACTCGAATACCGCCAAGGAGACGACGAATTCGTACGCCACGAGGCGCTCCAACGTGCCGCCTTGACCGGCCGCGATCACTGCCGCAATCAGCGGCGGCAACAGACCGATGGCGGCGAGCGACCATGCGCTCATGAGTTTAGCCATCGTGGATCGCGCGAGGAATTCTCCGGCAGGATCGCATGCATCAGGACGCTGTTTTTTCCGAGCGGCGCGCGCACCACGAAATTGTCCGGCCCCAGCGATGCGATCAACACGGCCGATGCGCGTCGTGCGCTGTCGCTTGCATCGTCTTCCTGGCCGCGTTGAAAACGCATGTCGAGCAAATGTCCTGGAGAGCTGCCAAACAACGCGGCTTTCACGAAGACCGGAATGGTTTTGGCAATCGCGGGCCCGAGCGCGGCGACAGCCTTCGCCCACTCACGCGCATGAGACAACGACATGACGAAATTCTGGTGTCCGCAGCGCCGGATCGTGCAAGTCCAATACCACATGGCGCTCGCAACCACCACCGCGGTGCCCAGTTCGTGCGGACTTTCCACCTGGCCAGCGAACAGCAGATAACCGCCACAGGCGGCACACCAGATCGTGCATCTTGCGAGCCAGGTCATATCAGCATTCCGTCCAGGGCCGACGGCGACGCTCGCCATGTTGCGCGGCTGCCGCTGAACCGAACCTGCAAAAGCGCAGGTGCGGTTCATGTTCACGACGTTGGATTTCGGACGGATTCACGGGTCGTGCGGAAGAATGATTTGCACCGTGTGACCGCAGTGGCGCGTGGCAGTGTCGCGCTCAACCGGAGAAGCCCGCATGAGCATGATGAGCATGAGATTGAACGGTTCCAACGAAGCGATCGACACGATGCTGGATGTCTTGCGCGGATCGCCAGGCGTCGACAGCGTCGTGGAAATGGGTGTCGCCGACGTCCCGCGCATGCCCGAAGATTCGAGTTCGGCCGACTTGCCGAGCGACATGCGTGCCTCCGCCCATGATGTGGAAGTGCATGCGGTCGACGACGCGGCATCGGACAACGTGCGCAATCGCACGGAGATCGCCGCGCGCGATGCGGGTGTTCTGGTCGAGTGGCTGGAACCGTTTTGATGTCTCCGCGCTCAACCTCATGAACTGATGGACAAATCGCGTTTGTCCACGTTGCAGCAGCGCGGTTGCAAGCGTGCACGCAAGCGCGGACTTCGTTACACCACGGACGATGAACCGGGCATTGCACGGCGTCGCGCCGGCAGGGGTTTCGTCTACATCATGCCCGACGGCGGGCGCGTCCGCGATGATGCGACACTTGAGCGTATCCGTGCGCTTGCGGTGCCGCCCGCATACACCGACGTGTGGATATGCAGCGACCGCCGTGGCCATCTGCAGGCGACGGGCCGCGATGCGCGCGGCCGAAAGCAATATCGCTATCATGCCGGTTGGCGCGACGATGGTGACACAAGGAAATACCGGCGACTGGTGCGGTTCGGCGAGGCACTTCCCGTACTGCGCGCGCAACTGCAGCGCGATCTGGCCCGTCAGGGCTTGCCGCGCGACAAGGTGCTGGCGGTCATGACCCGAATGATGATGATCACTAGCATGCGCATAGGCAGCGCTGCCAATGCACGCGACAATCACTCGTACGGATTGACCATGTTGCTGTCGCGACACGTGGCGATCAGTCGTGATCGTGCGGTGTTCCGCTTTCGCGGCAAGGGCGGCAAGATGCATGAGGCAACGCTGACCAACCATCGGCTGATACGTATCGTGCGCCGCTGCCAAAAATTGCCTGGACGATCCCTGTTCCAATACGAAGAGGAAGGCATGGTGCATCGCGTCCGTGCAAGGCAACTCAACGAGTATCTGTGTGCGGCCATGGGCGGATTTTTCAGTGCAAAGGATTTCAGAACCTGGACTGGCACCTTGACCGTGATCACACTTCTCGCGCGCACGCCCTTGCCCGAGCAGGGAGGCGAACGTGCTCGACGCGCGGCCATCAACGCGGCGATCGCGGCGGCGGCGGAGCAACTTGGCAATACGCCGGCTGTCTGCCGCAAGGCTTACGTCTATCCGCGCGTGCTGGACGGCTGGCGTTCGGGAGCCTTGCATCGGGCTGTACCCGCCATTGTGCCTACGGGTTCGCGGCGTCTGGAAAAGGCGGCGTTGCGTTTTGTCAGGAGCTGTCTCGCCAAATCGGACTGAGCATGACGAGTAGATGGAAGCTTCGGCTCCTCAACCCGTCGGGCCGGCCATTTCCCTGAGCGTCTGTTCCATCGATTTCACGCCGTATGGATAAAACTCGGATTTGTCGTCCGCGTCCCATGCACGTTTCAGCTTCGGATCGGAGAGATTCCAGTCGCGGCGTATCTCGCGGGTAAGCTCGCGCAGTGCCTGATGCAGTTCCGCGGTGGATGGCCGGCCCCAGTAGTAATACCCGTTCCAGATGTCATGGATCTCCAGTTCCGGCCTCAGCAGAAAGGTATGCGGAATCATCGGTTCATGCGTGGGGTCGGTGTATTCGAGAATGTCGAGTTCGTCGCGTACCTGCTTTTTTTCGTCATAGAGAAACGGATAGTGCGCACCGAGCTGCTGACGCAGATTGTTGGTGGTATGCCAGTCATCGGTCGTGATCACGACGAGGTGGCAACTGCCAACCACCAGCTGCGGATGGAAGCGCGTCAGGGCCTTCAACTGCTCGCGATCCTTGGGGCAGAAGAAACCGCGGATCAGCACCAGCAGCATCGGGTCCTGCTCGCCTTGCAGCTTCGACAGGCGGCGTGGTTTTTTGGTGTGGTCGGGAAGCTCGAAGTCCGGAAACTTTCCGCCGACGGTGATTTTTTCATTCATGTTTGTTTCCTCGGGTGGGTCAACGTTCGAGGTTGCGGAAAACCGCTTGCAGATCCTGCTTGACAGCTGCGAACCCGCTCCAGGGGTCGGTGCGCAGGTTTGCGATCCTGCGCCGGGTTGAATGGATGTCGTAATCGCGGCCGCTTTTCAATTTGCCGAGTTCCGACCAGCGCAGCGGTACGGCGACCGGTGCTCCCTTGCGTGCGCGCAATGAATAGTTGGCGACGCTGGTCGCGCCGCGGCTGTTGCGCAGATAGTCGATGTAGATGCGTTTGCGTCGCATCCGTTTGCTGGAGGTCGCGACAAACTCGACCGGGTTGAGATCCGCAACGGATTTCGCAAACCCCTGGGTGAAATTCTTGACCAGTTTCCAGGGGCAGGGCGGATCCAGCGGCACAACCACATGCAGCCCCTTGCCACCGGTGGTGCGGACGAACGATGTCAAGCCGGTTTCCTTGAGCAGCTTGCGCAGCAGGCGTGCTGCGGCGACGACGCGCGGCCAGTCGACATCCTCGCCCGGATCAAGGTCGAAAACGATACGGTCGGCACGATCCGGATCCTGGCGTGTGCTGCCCCATGGATGGAACTCGATCGTGCCGAACTGGACGAGTTCCACGATGCCCGAGGCATCGCGCGGATAAAGGTAGATCGCCTGTGACCCGGATTCTTCCTTGAGTTTCACGGTGCCGATCCGGTCCAGTCCGGCCTTGTGATGCTTTTGATAGAAGCATGGCTCGGCAATGCCCGACGGGCAGCGGAGCAGCACGATCGGCCGGTCGACGACGTTCGGCAGGAAGTGTTTCATGATCGCCGTGTAGTAATCGACCACGTCCTGCTTGGTCAGATTCATGTCCGGGTAGACGACACGATCGGGATGGGTGATGTGAACGGTCGTGTCAACGGACGCGCACCTGGCTGTGCGACGCGTGGGCGCGTGATCGGTGTCGCGAAGGTCTGCAGGCGACTTGTCCTGCCGCAGGGTTTTCAACGACGGCTGACGCAACAATCCCCGATCGCTGATGCCCCGGTAATATACCTCCGCCACCGCACGTGGTTCGATCCAGCGCGCGTCGCGCAATTGCGGATCGATGCCGGTAATGGTTGCATCGGGTTGCTTGCGTCCACCATGGGCCAACTCGCGGGCGATGTCGCGCAGCATCGCGTCACTGAACCCGGTGCCGACGCGTCCGGCGTAGCGCCAGCGTCTGCCTTCGGGCTTTGCCAGCAGCAGTGCGCCGAATCCCTTGCGCTGCCCTTTGGCGAGCGTATAACCGATCACGGCAAACTCGTCACTCGTCAAACGCTTTGTCTTGATCCAGCTGTCGCTGCGACCGGCACGATAGGGCGAGTCGCTGCGCTTGGAGACGATGCCCTCGAGTTTCTGCTGGGTGGCCATGTCGAGTACACGAACCCCATCGCCGATCCAGTGCGAACTGTAGCCAAGCCGCTTGCTGCTTTTCTCGAGGATCGCTTCAAGCAGTTGTTTGCGTTCGAGCAACGGCGATTGCGCAATGTCGAAACCTTCCAGGTACGGCATGTCGAACAGCATGTACATCAGTGGAGCTTGCGCTTCGCCGGCAAGCGTCTTCTGCAGCAACGCGAAATGGCTGACACCGTCGGCCAGCGCAATCAGTTCGCCGTCGAGACGCGCCGATTGCAGACCGAGCGCGCCGACTGCCTGCACGATTTCGGGAACGCGCGAGTTGTATGCCACGCCATTTCGCGACCACAACCTGACCTCTCTATCCTTGATCGCCGCAAGCAGTCGATAACCGTCCCATTTGACTTCATGCAACCATGCGTCGCCCTGCGGCGGGCGTGTCTGCAGCCGCGCAAGTTGCGGCTTGAAAGGACCGGGATCGGCAGGCGCGCGCCGTGCCGAGGTCAACTGCGATAGCTGGCGTGCCAACCGGGGTAATTTGCGCGAAGCGCCTCGAGTCTTGCTCCTGGCAGCCTTCTTGCGGGCGGCCTTGCGCGCCACGGCAAGTTCGCCGGGAGTGCGTGCGGCACGGCGTGTGCTTTCGATGAGCTTGTCGTCCAGCAGGTCGTCGGCTTCGCGTTTGCCTGCATGACGATCCTTGACCTTGATGAGAAACCAGTTCGGCTGCCGCTGCTTGCGATGGCTGCGTACCAGGTGCCAGGCACCCTGGAGTTTTTCGCCGTACAGCTCCAGACGAAGATGCCCCTTGTCCAGTTGCGCCTGGGCATCGCCGGGAGTGGCCCATACGCCATGGTCGAATATGTCGACGTGACCCTTGCCGTAGCCGTCCTCGATGTCGCCTTCGAATTCGGCGTAGGCCACCGGGTGATCCTCCACTTCCACCGCCAGCCGCTTGACGGCCGGATCGAAGCTGGGACCCTTGGGAACCGCCCAGCTCTTCAAGGCATCGCCCACCTGCAACCGGAAGTCGAAATGACGTCGTGTGGCATGATGAAGCTGCACCACGAATACCGCGCGCGAATGAGCGTGCGGCTGGGCGAAATCCGGTTCCGTGGATTTCGACAGATCGCGTTTGCGTCGGTAGGTTTCGCGACTCATGGCTGCTGTAGGCAGGCCTCATTCCAGCGGCGATGATCGGCGGGCAGCCGTCACCATCGATCGGTCTTCGGTTGCGGAATACGCAAGCAGGTTACGCGCACGCCGGTGAATGCCCTGTGATCGATCGAATGCTTGCCGCCGTACAACCCGCTTAGCTCTGTTTCACATTGCGTCGCGCAAACTGGCATTCGGCTTTACGGAGGGCATGAGCATGGCGCGGCCGATCTGGACCGGAACCATTTCTTTCGGCTTGTTGAACATACCGATACGGCTGATGACGGCCGAGCGGCGTGTCGACCTGCATTTCAGGATGCTCGACAGTCGCGACCAGAGCCCGGTCCGTTACGAGCGCGTCAATGCCGAAACCGGAGACGAGGTGCCATGGAAGGATGTCGTCAAGGCGTTCGAGTACGACAAGGGAAGCTATGTCGTGATGGAAAAGGAGGATTTCGAAAAAGCGGCTCCGGAGTCGACCGAATCGGTGGACATCGAGGCCTTCATCGATCCCGCGCAGATCGGCCCCGAGTATTACGAAAAACCCTACTACCTCGTGCCGAACAAGAAAGCGGAAAAAGGTTACGTGCTGTTACGTGACACGTTGCGTCAGTCCGGGCTGGCAGGGTTGGCGCGCGTCGTCATCAGGACGCGCCAGTACCTGTCGCTCATCCTGCCGCGCGAGGACGCCCTGATCCTGATCCTGGTGCGTTTTCCGCAGGAACTGGTGCCGGCCGACGAATATGATTTTCCGAGCGCGGAGCAGGGCAGTTACCGCATCAGCGCCAAGGAGCGGGAGATGGCATCCTCATTGCTCGAGTCCATGGTTTCGAAGTGGCAACCCGACAAATATCACGATGAGTACCGCGTACGCCTGCAGAAGGTCATCGAGACGCGTATCCGATCCAAGGGCAAAAAAGTCCAGTTCGAGGACGAGAAGGCCGAAACGCCCGGCGATGCCACGACAAATGTGGTGGATTTCATGTCGCTTTTGAAAAAAAGCATCGACAACAATCGACGTACGCCGGCCAAGGGCAGGCCGGAAGGCAAGTCGACAGGAAAGAGATCGACCGGCAAAAAATCCGGAACGAAAAAATCGGCAGGCAAAAAAACGACGGCGAAAAAGTCGACCAGTACCAAGTCGAAGGGGAAAAAGTCGGCAGCAGCTTCGAAGGGCAAGTAAAAGGCATCCAGACAAGTTGCGGATGCATGATTCGGCAATCCGGCAGCTTCGACGGCCTTTGACCGTGGATCCCGCACGTGCATATTTCACATGGTCCTGTCATTGCCGCCGGTCCGGTTCGTGAGTTTCGGCATGGCGTTCCCGCTCGATACGCAGATCCTCGGTTGCCGCGGGGAGAGGGTATTTTGATTCGATCTTCTCCATGGCCCGGTCGAGCAGGCCCAGAACCGGTTGCGCGGTGAATCCGTACAGCACGATCGAGAACAGCACCGTCAACGCGGTCACGGGCCACAATGTGTCGGCGGCGCCGGAACCCATGATGGTCATCGCAAAGCCGATGTAATAGAGCGATCCCAGCCCACGGATGCCGAAGTAGCCGACGGCGAGTCGGACGGGAGCGGGGTGTCTGGAGCCGAGGAAGCTCAACAGTGCCACCACCGGTCGCACCACCAGCAGGGCCAGCAAGGCAAATACGATGTCGCGCCAGCCGATGTGGACGAGCAGGCCGCTGGCCAGCGCACCGCCGAACAGGCCGATGACGAGAAATGCCAGCAGTCGTTCCAGCCGCCGCGCCGAAGCCGTGAGCCGTTGCGCATAATCGAGTGCATGGCCAAGATTGCGGATGGTGATGGCGGCAACGAATATGGCCACGAGCCCGTAACCATGCGCGACCTCGGCCACCGCATACACCAGAAACGCGAGGCCCACCGAGGCCAGTCCTTCGTTGGAGCGTGACAATTGCAGACGCTCGGGCAGCAACCGGTTGCCTCGCACGAGCAACCATCCGCAGGCGAATCCGATGGCGACCGCCACCGCGATCCCCCAGACCAGATCCATGCCCAGCCAGTACCACACCCATGCGCCCGGTTGCGAATCGTGCGCGATCATCGCCGCACCGAGCGCGATGAACGGCAACCCGAGGCCATCGTTGAGGCCGGCTTCCGAGGTCAGTGCGAAACGCGTTTCACCTTCCTCGCCGGTGCCCGGTGGAGCGACTTGCACCGACGCCGCCAGTACCGGATCGGTCGGAGCCAGGATCGCCGCCAGAAGCACACCGAGCCCCGGCGACAGTCCAAGCAGAACGCAGCCGAGCGCCGCCAGGGCCGCGATCGACAACGGCATCACCAGCCCGAGCAGCCGCCACGCGGTCGCCCACTCGCGCCACGCAAAGCGTCGGTCGATGCTGAGGCCGGCGTTCATGACCGCCACGATCAGCACGACTTCCGGCAACAGCGTTGCCGCGCGTGGATGACTGGAGGGCGAAGCCGCGCCGTGGGTGAACATGAACGCGAGATAGCCTGCGCCAACGGCCAGCATGGGCAGGGTCAGGGGCAGGCGATCCAGCCACAGCGGCAGCCAGGCCACCAGCAGGATTGCGGCGCCGAACCCGGCAAAGGCGAGGAGTTCCGCAGAGAACGGCATGATCGCGGCCCGGATCCTTCGATATGGGTTGGATCAGGTCATTACCGGGCATGCTCAGGCGGCGGGCTTCAACACGACCTTTGTCCAGCCGTTCTCGCGTGCATCGAAGTGCGCGTAAGCCTCGCTTGCCTTGTCGAGCGGCAGTTCGTGTGAAACGATCATCGACGGATTGACGCGCCCCATGGCGATCAGCTTGCACAGCCTGCGGTTGTACGCCTTCACATTGGCCTGCCCGGTGCCGATGGTCTGCCCCTTGTGCCACAGCTTGCCGTAGTTGAACGCGACTTCGCCCTTTTGGGCCGATTCGGTGGCCGCCTTGGGATCCTTGGGCATGAATACGCCAACCACGCCGATCCTGCCGGTGGCCCGCACCGCCTCCACCAGATTGTTCATGGTGAGATTCGGCACTTCATGGCCAGCGGCATTGAAGCATTGGAAGCCGACGCATTCGCAGCCGCGATCCGCGCCCTTGCCATCGGTCAGTTCCAGAACCTGCTCCACGCCGCTTTCGTCCGTGTCGTCAATCGGAATCGCGCCCATCTTTTCGGCGAGCTCCAGGCGATCCGCGTGCGTGTCGACCACCATCACCCTGGCGGCGCCTTTCAGCATCGCCGAGCAGGTGGCCATCAGGCCGACCGGGCCCGCGCCGTAGATCACCACGGTATGCCCGGGCTGCACGTCGGCCATTTCCGTGGCGTGATAGCCGGTCGGAAAAATGTCCGCCAGCATCACGTAGTCGTTTTCCTTTTCCGCCACGTCCGGCGGAAGCACCAGGCAGTTGAAGTCGGCATAGGGCACGCGCAGCAGTTCGGCCTGACCGCCCGCATACGGGCCCATGCCGGAATAGCCGTACGCGCCGCCGACCTTGCCCGGATTCACCGTCAGGCAAAAGGCGGTCAGGCCGCGCTCGCAGTTTTCGCAGAAGCCGCAGGAGACGTTGAAAGGCAGGCACACGTGATCGCCGACCTTGATGCGATCCACCGCCTTGCCGATTTCGATCACCTCGCCCTGGTTTTCGTGTCCCAGAATCGTGCCTGGCTTGACGTCGGTACGGCCTTCGTACATGTGCAGATCCGAGCCGCAGATATTGGTGCTGGTGATGCGCACCAGCACGTCGGTGGGTTTTTCTATTTTCGCGTCGGGGACGTCGTTGACGCTCACGTCGCGGGGGCCGTTGAATACGACGGCTTTCATGGGTACACCTCTTGTGTTGTGGGATGTGCGGGATTGCTGGCCCCTGAAGACACGAATGGCGGTTGGATGCTGAATCACGCAGGACACTGCACTTCGGCATCCGCGATGCGGGCACCCAGAACTTCGTGCAGATAGTCCTTGGCGCGCTGGTTGCGCGCGGGTGTGATCGACGCCATCGTGTTGCCCGGAACCCACAACGAATAACCACGCGTATGAGCCTCCATGGCCGTGGCCAGCACGCACTGGTCGCCGGCGATGCCGACTATGGTCAGCGCCTGCATGTGCAGTTCGTCCAACAGAAGCTTCAATGGCGTCATGAAGAAGGCTGAATGCCGTGGCTTGAGAATCGAATAATGGATCGGCAGAGGCGTCATTTTTCTGGCTATCGCCGAGCCGGTGGCGTCAGGGTGGCTGCAACATGCGACCACCTCGGAAAATTCGGAACGCCAGCGGCCGAAATTGTCGTTGGCGTAGATGACCGGTTGTTTCGCGGCGTCGTAACGATCGCGCAAGGCCAGCACCGATGGCAGTATCTGCCGCGTTTGCGCCATCAGCGCTTCACCACCGGAAAAGTCGAAGTTGTTGATCAGGTCCATGATCAACATGGCGCTGTCGGCAGGAAGTGCGTGCTCGCCGGATGGTTGCGGTTCGCGTCGATCAGGTTTGGACATGGCGTCCGACGCGGGGTTACCGACTGACCAGTTTGAAGAATCTGCTTTCGTCGCCGTCCGCGGTTCTGTCCTGATAGAGGAAGGCAAGATTGGCGTCGTCGAATTTTTCGAACCAGTCTTCCCATGTGATGGATTGCAGTTGTTTGTCGTCGCCCGCAAACGCGATGCGCAATATGCCGGCATCATCCTTGTCCCTGGCCGTATCGCGCACATGCGCCGGGGCACCGCCACGTTTCTCGGCCCAGCGACGGATTTCATCGTGGTCGGTGGTGGTGTGGGATTGCGAATTCATGGTGGCCTCCAAACGGTGGGGAATTCCATTTTTAGGCTGGTTGCGATGAACCGGGGCTGTGAATGAGCCCATTGCCGCCGCCCGCGTTCAGTCAACGGAAGCGCGCGGCCGCAAATTTTCGCTGCGCGCTGAATGCATGACAGTGCGGGCGGTTGCAGTCAGGGCAGGTTGGATCACCATGCGTACTCTCTGGGGGGTATGCCGAGGAGGCCCGCCATGAGCCGAGACGATCGCGAATCCGCAAGCATCGACGCCACCCGCATCGATCTGGTCGAGCCGTGGGAGATCGACTATTGGACCGAGACCTTCGGCGTCAGCGAAAAGCGCTTGCGACGCGCGATCGATGAAGTGGGTCATTCTCCGGCGGAAGTGCGCCGCTATCTGGCGCGCGAAACGAGTCTTGATCCGCCTCCGCCGGCGCAATGATTCGACACGCTCAAGCCCAGCCCGAAACCCTCCCGCGCAACGGATGCTGGATGAGGTGCTGCAGGCGATGGGTGCAACCGATTTCCAGGATCTATCCGCGGCGCCGGACAAGGGGGGCGGCGATCCGACAATCGGCAATGCGGCTCATCTGGCGAAACTGCCGAAGGTGCCGCCCTATCCGGGCACGTGAGCCGTTGCGTTCGGCGGACAAGACAACGGGGCCGTGCGGCCCCGTCATGTTGCGCCGTGATTCCGGTTTCAGGAATCCAGCAGTTCCTTCATGGTCTTGGCCAATTCGCTCTCGTTGACGGGCTTGGTGACGTAGCCCTTGGCGCCCTGGCGCATGCCCCACATGCGATCGGTGTCTTGATCCTTGGTGGTGACCAGCACGATCGGGATATGCGCGGTTTCGGCATCCTTGCTGATCGAACGCGTGGCCTGGAAGCCGTTCAAGTTGGGCATGACCACGTCCATCAGGATCAGGTCGGGCTTTTCGTTCTTGGCCATTTCGACGCCGGCGGCGCCGTCTTCGGCAGTCAGGGCTTCGTGTCCCAGTTTTTCGACGATGCGTTTGATGCCGAGCAGCTGGGAGGGTGAGTCGTCAACGATCAGGATGCGGGCCATTGCAAATTCCCCATGTGTAAACCAATGAGACTGGCGCGAAACGGCCATCGGTGGCCTGTGAGCGCCGTATGTCAGAAAATCGAAAATACAGCTTGTTATGGAAGTTTTTTGAAGTCGTATGGTGCCTTATTCTTGTTCCAATCTTACTACCGTACGCCCAAACGAGCCGCCCGCCAACATCTTTTCGAAAACACCCGGCAGGGCGTCCAGAGTCGTGGTTCCGGTGTGGATATCCGCCAGGTGCGCCGGTTTCCAATCCGAGGCCAGATGCTGCCAGACGGATTCGCGGATGCTGCGCATGGTGCCCGCCGAGGCGATGCCGAGCAGGCTGACGCCGCGGATGATGAAGGGCATGACGGTCGTGGACAGTGCGGCGCTGGCGGCGAGGCCGCAACTGGCGACGTTGCCGTAGGGTTTTGTCGCCGCCAGCAACGAAGCCAGCATGTCGCCGCCCACGGTGTCCATGGCCCCGCCGAAGCGGGCCGAGACCATGGGTCTGCCGGCGGCGTCGATGGCGTCGCGCCCCAGGCATTCGCTTGCGCCCAGCTTGCGCAGGAAATCGAAGTGGTCGTGCTTGCCGCTGATGGCGTGCACCTCGTAACCGGCGCTGCTGTAGATGTCCACGGCCAGCATGCCGACGCCGCCCGTGGCGCCGGTGACGGCAATGGGGCCATGCCTCGGCGTCTGCCGGTTTTCCTGCATGCGATACAGGCCGAGGGCGGCGGTGAAGCCGGCCGTGCCAAGGATCATGGCTTCGTGCAGGGTGAGACCGTCGGGCAGTGGAATGGCCCATTGGGCCGGCAGGCGCGCGTATTCGGCATAGCCGCCGTCGCGGGTTTCGGACAACCCGCAACCGGTGCACAACACCGCATCGCCTTCCCTGAAGACCGGGTCGGTCGAGGCCACCACGTGGCCCGCCACGTCGATTCCGCCGACCAGCGGAAATTGCCGCAGGATCTTGCCCTTGCCGGTGCCGGCCAACGCATCCTTGTAATTGACGCTGGAATACGTGGTCTTGATGACCACTTCGCCGGGCGAGAGATCGTCCAGGCCCACGTTTTCGATGCCGGCGCGATAGCCGGCGTCGTCGTTGTGGATGCGAAAGGCGCGGAAAGGCTGAATGTTCACTTCAATGTCGTCCTGGCCTCACCGCCATTCCGGCCCTTCGACAGGCCCGGGATAGACCGTGCTTCGCGCGAGACGGAATCCATTGTGTGCTTGCGGCGAGGTTGGAAAGTGGATTCCGGCTTTCGCCGGAATGACGGGGATGAGGCTTTCGGCGTTGTGTGGAAATGGATCCCGGATCAACAGGCCATCCATGGCCTGTCCGGGATGAAGTCATCCTGACTTCAGTTGGCCTTGTGGATGGCGCGCTTGTCCACCGACAGGGCGGCTTCGTGCACGACTTCGGACAGGGCCGGGTGCGCGTGGATGATGCGGGCCAGGTCCTCGGAGGCGCCCTTGAATTCCATGGCGACCACGGCTTCGTGGATCATTTCCGAAACCACCGGGCCGACCATGTGCACGCCGAGGATGCGGTCGGTGTCGGCGTGGGCGATCACCTTGACCTGGCCGACGGCTTCGTTCATGGCCACGGCGCGGCCGTTGGCGGTGAACGGGAAGCTGCCGGTCTTGACCGGGATGCTCTCGTCCTTGCACTGCTGCTCGGTCTTGCCGACCCAGGCGATTTCGGGCTCGGTGTAGACCACCGACGGGATCACGTCGTAGTCCATATGACCGGCCTTGCCGGCGATCAGTTCGGCCACCATGACGCCTTCCTCGGAGCCCTTGTGCGCCAGCATCGGGCCGCGCACGCAGTCGCCGATGGCCCAGACGCCGTCGACGCCGGTCCAGCAGTGCTCGTCGACTTCGATGCGGCCGCGGTCGTCGGTCTTGACGCCGGTGCCGTCGGCCAGCAGGTCGGCGGTGTAGGCGCGGCGGCCGACAGCCACCAGCAGCTTGTCGACGCTCAGGCTCTGCTCGCCGTCCTTGTCTTCATAGGTGATCTCGACCTTGTTCTTCTTGACCTCGGCACTCTTGAGCTTGGCGCCGAGCTTGATGTCCAGGCCCTGTTTCTTGAATTCGCGGGCGGCGACCTTGGCGATGTCCTTGTCGGCCACGGCCAGGAAATCGGGCAGGGCCTCGATGATGGTCACCTCGGCGCCGAGGCGGTTCCACACGCTGCCGAGTTCCAGGCCGATCACGCCGGCGCCGATGACGGCCAGCTTGCCGGGCACCTTGTCGAAATCCAGCGCGCCGGCGTTGTCGACGATGTGCTTGCCGTCGAACTTGGCAAACGGCAGCTCCACCGGCACCGAGCCGGAGGCGAGGATGACGTTGGTGGCTTCCAGCGTTTCGGTCTTGCCGTCCTTGCCGGTGACCTCGACCTTGTTGCCCTTGAGGAGCTTGCCCTTGCCGAAATACGGCGCGACCTTGTTGCCCTTGAACAGCATGGCGACGCCACCGGTGAACTGCTTGACGATCTTGTCCTTGCGGCCAACCATCGTGCCGATGTCGATCTTGGCATCCTTGGTGGTGATGCCGTGCACGTCGAAGTGCCGGGTGAGGTTCCAGTACTGCTTGGACGAATCGAGCAGCGCCTTGGACGGAATGCAGCCCACGTTGAGGCAGGTGCCGCCGAGCGCTTGCTTGCCGTCCTTGCCTTCGAAGGCGTCGATGCAGGCGGTCTTCAGGCCCAACTGGGCGGCGCGGATCGCGGCCACGTAACCGGCGGGGCCGGCACCGATGACGATAACGTCGAATTTTTGTTCGCTCATTTCAGCGTCCTTAGGTGTTTTTCTCTCCCTTTGAAGGGGAGAGCCGGAAACATTTTCCCTCCCCTTCAAGGGGAGGGCAGGGTGGGGATGGTTTTGGGAGGTTCGTGGCTATCACAAACCCACCCCCATCCCGGCCTTCCCCCTGAGGGGGAAGGAGAAGTTGGTCAGAGGCCCAGCAGCATGCGGTGCGGGTTCTCCAGCTGATCCTTGATGTCCACCAGAAACAGCACCGCGTCCTTGCCGTCGATGATGCGATGGTCGTAACTGATGGCGATATACATCATCGGCGCGGCGACGATCTGGCCGTTTTCGACGATGGCGCGCTCCTTGATGGTGTGCATGCCGAGGATTGCGCTCTGCGGCGGGTTGACGATAGGCGTGGACAGCAGCGAGCCGAAGGTACCGCCGTTGGTGATGGTGAAGGTGCCGCCCTGCAGGTCGTCCAGGGTCAGCTTGCCGGCACGGGCGCGCGTGGCGTAGTCGGCGATGGTCTGCTCGATCTCGGCAAAGCTCATGTCCTGCGCGTCGCGCAGCACCGGGGTGACCAGGCCCTTGTCGGTGGACACGGCGATGGAGATGTCCTGGTAGCCGTGATAGATGATGTCGTTTTCGTCGACCGAGGCATTGACCACGGGGTGACGCTTGAGCGCCTCGCAGGCGGCCTTGACGAAAAAGCTCATGTAGCCAAGCTTGATGCCGTGCTCGGCCTTGAACTGCTCGCCGAACTGCTTGCGCATCTTGGCGACCTGGGCCAGGTTGACCTCGTTGAACGACGTCAGCATGGCGATGGAATCCTTGGACTGCATCAGGCGTTCGGCGATGCGCTTGCGGATGCGGGTCATCGGCACGCGTTCTTCCGGACGTGCGCCGGATGCGGCTGGCGCCGGAGCGGCCTTGCCGTAGTTGACCAGGTCTTCCTTGGTCACGCGACCGCCGCGGCCGGTGCCTTCGACCTTGCTGGCGTCGATGCCTTCCTCGGTGGCCACGCGGCGACCGGCGGGGGAAAGATCCTCGCTGCCCTTGGCGGCCTTGGGCGCTTCGGCCTTGGCCGGCGCCGGGGCAGGCGTCTTGTCTTCGGACTTGCTCTCGGCAGCCTGGTCTTCCTTGGCCGGTGCCGGCGCGGCAGCGCCTTCCTCGATGATGGCCAGCACCTGTTCGCTGGTCACGGTGTCGCCGGATTCGAACTTGATTTCCTTGATGACGCCATCGACGGGCGAGGGCACTTCCAGCACGACCTTGTCGGTTTCGAGATCCACCAGGTTCTCGTCGCGGCTGACGGCCTCGCCAACCTTCTTGTGCCAGTCGGCGATGGTGGCATCGGAGACCGATTCGG
>DASSTF010000009.1:0-4117 GCA_035708045.1 Rhodanobacteraceae bacterium
GAGCCACTGGAACCCGTCCTTCACGTTGCCGGACAATCCGAGGCCGAATGCGCCACCGAGCCAGTGACCGATCCCCGGCTTCACCCCGACGCCGGCGAAATACCTGCAGAGCTGTTCATCGCCGGCGGCGTCGGTCGTGGCCACGAGCCGCCAAAACCGCTCCACGTTGGTGCGCGTCTGCGCCTTGTTCCAGGTGCCGTCGAACAGCGCGATCAGGCGGCGTGGCATTCCGGCGGTTACGCGCTTCTTCGGCGCGCCTTGGCCTCGTCCGAACGCGCGAACTCGAGCTGGCGCAGGTACTCCGGTTCGACGCCCGTGACGTAGCGTCCGGAGAAGCACGAATCGTCGAAGTGCTTCAGGTTCTCGTTGCCTTCGGCCACCGAATCGATCAGGTCCTCGAGGTCCTGGTAGATCAGCCAGTCCGCACCGATGGTCTCGCGGATCTCCTCGATGCTGCGGCCGTGCGCGACCAGCTCGGCGGGCGCCGGCATGTCGATGCCGTAGACGTTGGGGTAGCGCACCGGCGGCGCGGCGGACGCGAAGTACACCTTGTTCGCGCCGGCCTCGCGCGCCATCTGCACGATCTGGCGCGAGGTGGTGCCGCGCACGATCGAATCGTCGACCAGCAACACGTTCTTGTTGCGGAACTCGAGCGGGATCGGGTTCAACTTGCGACGCACCGAACGCACCCGTTGTCCCTGGCCCGGCATGATGAAGGTGCGACCGATATAGCGGTTCTTCACGAAACCTTCGCGGAACGGCTTGCCCAGCACCTGTGCCAGGGTGCTGGCCGAGGTGCGCGAGGTGTCGGGGATGGGAATGACCGAATCGATGTCGTGATCGGGCCACTGGCGCAGGATCTTCTCGCCCAGTTTCTCGCCCATGCGCAGGCGCGCCTTGTACACCGACACGTCTTCGATCATGGAATCGGGACGCGCCAGGTAGACGTACTCGAAAATGCAAGGCGCATGCACCGCGCCCTCGGCGCACAGGCGCGAGGACATCTGGCCGTTTTCGCTGATGAACACGGCCTCGCCCGGCGCCACGTCGCGCAGCCGCTTGAAACCCAGCACGTCGAGCGCCACCGATTCGGAGGCCACGCAATACTCGCGGCCATGCGCGGAGATACGCTCGCCCAGCACCAGCGGGCGGATGCCGTGCGGATCGCGAAACGCCAGCAATCCGTAGCCGACGATCTGCGCCAGGCATGCGTAGCCGCCGCGGGCCCGCGCGTGCACTCCGGCCACCGCCTTGAACATGTTGTCGGGAGTGAGGCTCATGCGCTCCTGAATCTGCAGCTCGTGCGCCAGCACGTTGAGCAGCACTTCGGAGTCCGAGTCGGTGTTGATGTGACGGCGGTCTTCCTCGAACAACTCGCTGCGCAGGGCTTCGGTGTTGACCAGGTTGCCGTTGTGGGCGAAAGCGATACCGTAGGGTGAGTTGACGTAGAACGGCTGCGCCTCGCCGGCTTCCTCGTCGCCACCCGCGGTGGGGTAGCGGCAATGCCCGATGCCGATGCGGCCGAGCAGCTTGCTCATGACCTTTTGCGTGAACACGTCGCGCACCAGCCCCTTGCCGCGGTGCAGATGCAGCCGTGAACCCTCGCCGGTGGCGATGCCCGCGGCATCCTGACCGCGATGCTGGAGTACCGTCAAACCGTCATAAAGTGCCGGCGCCACGTTGTTGGTGCCGACGATGCCAATGATTCCGCACATGAAAATGCCCGTTGGGGAACCCGTCAATTATCGCGCGAATGCGCTCCCGGAGCGAGCCTTGTCGGCTGAACGGGACGACTTGTGGAAGCCGGCGCCGGCTGCTTGCCAGCCAGTACGCCAGCCACGCGTTCGGACACGGCCGTCAGCGGTTTCGGCAGGCTGGTGTCGATGCGCGGCTGCGAGGGGCTGTGCGTATGCAGATAGCGGCGCACGCTCTCGGGTACGTGTTGGCCCAGCCAGTCGGCGGTCGTGATGAAAGTCGGCAGCAACTTCGACTGATGCCACCACGGATCGCGCGTGAACGGCGTGAACCCGAGCAAAAACACCAGCAGCGCCACCAGAAGCACACCGCGGGCCAACCCGAACAGCATGCCCAGCATGCGGTCGCTGCCGGAAAGCCCGGTGCCCTGGATCAGCTTCGCCATCACGAACTTGATCAATGCACCGACGACCAACACGCCCACGAAACACAAGACGTAGCCGAGGATGATGCGGATCGACGGTTCATCGATGCTGCCCTGGAACGCCGTGGCAACACGCGGCCCGAACATCCAGGCCACCCAGAACGCCGCCACCCATATCGCCAGCGCCAGCACTTCGGAAATCAGCCCGCGCCACAGACCGACCAGCACCGACAGCGCCAGCACGGCGATGATGGCGTAGTCGGCCCAATTCATGGCACGGTGACCACCACGGCCTTCAGGCGTGAAAACTTGCTGGTGATGCGTTTGGCGGTGGATGCCGCGTCGTCATGCTGGGTCATCGGCCCGACGCGTACGCGCCACAGGGTCTGGTTGCCGGATTTGACGTCGTCCACGTAACTGTCGAAGCCCGCCTTGCGCAGGCGGTCGCGCAACTTGTCGGCATCGGCGCGCTTGCTGTAGGCCACCACCTGGACGGCGTAGCCCCCCGCCTGATGTTTCGGCTGCGCCTTGGCCGGCGCATTGCCCTGCTGGTCGACGGGCGCCGACACCAGCTTGGCCGGAGCGTGCGGCAAGGCGGCATGCAGCTTCAAGCGCGCACGTTCGGCCGTGGCGCGGCTGTCAAAGGGTCCGACGTCCACGCGCGCCGCCGGCTTGCCGTCGATGCTGACGCCGCTGAGCTGTACCGGATAGCCCATCTTGCTCACCTTGGCCATCAGTCTTTCGGCATTGCTCTTGTTGGCATACGCGCCAAGATTGATCTGATAGTTGGCCACGGCGGCCCGGCCCGGATTGGCCTCGGCGGCCTTCGTCTCATCCGGCGATGTCGCTTTCGGCTTCTCGGTGGATGCCTTGTCGTCAGCCGGATGGGATGCCGGCGTTGCCACACGGCCCGTTTCCGCTGCGTCTTGCTGCACCGTCGACTGATCCGGCATCACTTCGGGCGGCACCCGCGATGGAATGTCGACCGTCGCCAGATGGTTGTCGGGAGCGATCGTCGAAGCCGGCTGCGGCGACGTGGCGACACTCATGGTGCGCGTCTTGAGCGCCTGATCCGGCGTCTGCGGAATATCCAGGCTGATGCTTTGGCTGCCGTCCCCTCCCGGCTTGCCGGAGAAAAACAGCGGTACGACGATCACGGCCAATGCGATCAGAACGGCCGCGCCTAGCAGACGGGTTTTAAGGGCTGGTTGCATGTCACCTACGATCGGAGTGGCTTGCCCGGCATCATATCCGGAATGTCCTTTCGTGGCAGGAGCCGGCGCCATCATCTGACTGAACGCCGTGGGCTCATGTTTCTAAACCGTTCGCGCTGAGCGTAGCTCGCGCAGCGGGCGAAGTCGAAGCGCATCCCGCAAGTTAACCAGCATGTCCCTTCGACTCCGGCCTGCGTCCTACGCTCAGGACGAACGGACTTAAGTGAGTGCCATTGGATCAAGGCTCACTACGACGCCAGCACGGCGGACACGACGAAGAACGAGCCGAAGGCGACGATGGCGTCATCCGCGCCAGCCTGCCGGTTGGCCTCCTGCCAGGCGGCGGCCACGTCGGCATGCGTGTCGAAACGTGCTTCGGGCAACGCCTGCGCAAAGCGGGTGACCAGTTCGTCAGCCGGCAATCCGCGCGGCGTGGCGGCTTCCAACCCGCCCAGGTGCCAATGCGCCATCCGCGAGCCAAGCGCCGTCAACACGCCCGCCACGTCCTTGTCGCTCATTGCGCCATAGACCGCGTGCACCTTGCCGGCCACGGGATGCTCGTCCAGCCACATGGCCAATACCCGCGCCGCCTGCGGGTTGTGGGCCACGTCCACCACACGCTCCGGAGCGTGTCCGAGGTTTTGCAGGCGCCCCCGCAAATGCGTATGCCGCAGTCCTTCCGACAACGCCTGCGTCGACCACGGCAAGCGCTCGCGTACGGCATGCAGCGCAGCCAGGGCCGACGCCGCATTGGCATGCTGACAAGGGGCCGTCAGTGGCAATG
>DASSTF010000010.1:0-5438 GCA_035708045.1 Rhodanobacteraceae bacterium
CGGCTCGGGATGGGCCAGGGGCGCCTGACCGCCGAAGACCAATCCACGTTTGCGCGCCAGCCGGTACACGTGGCGACGCATGAGACGCGCGGCCTGACGGCTGTCGCCTTCGCTGCGCTGGCGAATCTCGTCGGCATCGACAAGTGCGCCGATCCGCATGCGGATGGATCGGATGCGCCGCGCCACGGCTTCGCGCGGCAGCATGGCCGTGGCCAGCGGTTTGGCCAGCATCGACATGCCGTAGAACATGGCCGAGTTGCGCGCGCCGATATGCACCGGCACCACCGGCGCGCCGGTACGCATGGCGATGCGCGCGAAGCCATCGAACCAGCGCCCGTCGCGAACCCCGTTCGGGCGCATGCGCGAGACTTCGCCAGCGGGAAACACCACCAGCGCCTGGCCCTGATCCAGCGCGCGGAACACGGCGCGCATGCGCGAGGACGCACCGCCGCCGAACACGTCCACCGGCAGCAGCAATTCGGACAACTGCGGCACCATGCCCAGCACGTCGTTGCCAAGCACGCGCACGTCGCGGCGCACGCGCCCGACCAGATGCAACAGCGCCAGCGCATCGATCATGCCCAACGGGTGATTGGCCACGATCAGGGCCGCGCCTTCAGTCGGAATGTGCTCCAGCTCGCGCGAGGTGAAGCGGGTAGCGACATGCAGGTTCTGAAGGGCATGCTCGACGAAATCGAAACCGGACAGCCCGTCCAGATCCACCAGTACCTGGTTGAAACCCGCCTCGTCGGCCAAACGCCCGAGCAAGCCTGCCACCGGACGCCGCAGGCGTGGGTGCTGTGCCAACCATGGCGCATATTGCAACAACGATTGTTCGATGCTCAGCATGCCTGCCTGTTCCTCGCCGATGATCCCATCCCGGCTTCATGGTACCCAAACTCGTACCGCCGTGGATCACATCGCCCCGCTGTCGCGCAAATAGGCCACGATGCCAGCCAGGAACATCTGCACCGAAAGGGCGATCAGCAGCATGCCCATCACTTTTTCCAGCGCCGTCAGCACGCTTTCGCCAAGCAGCTTGAACAGATAGGTGGACGACAACAGGATGACCGCCGTGGCCAGCCAGGCCAGTATCAACGCCACGCCCCACTCCACGATGCGGCCCGGCTGCGCGGTCGTCAGCAGCAGCAGCGCGGCCATGGCCGAGGGGCCGGCCACGCCGGGAATGGCCATCGGCACGATGAAGGGCTCGCCCGATCCGGCCTTGCCGAAAATGCCGCCGCCATCGGCCGGTGGAAACACCATGCGGATGGCGATCAGAAACAGCACGATGCCGCCGGCGATGCTTACCGATTCCTGCTTGAGCTGAAGCAGCTTCAGGAGGTACTGGCCGCCCACCAGAAAGCCCAGCAGCACGATCAGCGCGATCAGCAGTTCGCGAACCATGACGAAGCGCCGGCGCTTGGGCGGCACGTCCTTCAGCAGGCTCAGGAAGAACGGCACATTGCCGACCGCATCCATGACCAGGAACAACAAAATGCCTGCCGACAGAGTGGTCATCTGCGATTCCATGGTGGACTCCGGTCGGATGAAGAAAGGAATGTTGCCTTTGTAGGAGCGCGCCTGCGCGCGATGGCCTCAACCTTGATGCAGCCCAAGGCCATCGCCGCTACAGGGAGCCTCGCCCCCTCAAGCTGTCATTCCGGCGAAAGCCGGAATCCAAGTTGCTGTTGCGTTACGTCAAAATGGATTCCGGCTTTCGCCGGAATGACGGGTTTGGGAGGTTTTCGAGTTCCCCTGCAGAGAAACGGTAATCACGATTGTGCCGGAGACGCCGGCCTGAGGTCGAGCGTTTTACCGCGCATCCCCGCCCCTTCAGAAGACAGCAGCCACGCCACCACCTGCGCCGTGGCATCCGGCGTCGGCTGTGCCATGGGGTCTTCGCCGAACCAGGCCTTGCGCCGCAAGGTGGTGCGCATGGGGCCGGGCAGCAGCAGGTGCACGCGCATGGCGCCGGTATCGTTTTCGTCGTGCAGGATCGAGGCGAAACGCTCCAGCCCGGCCTTGGCCACGCCGTAGGCGCCCCAATGCGCGGCGTCCATGTGGTCGGGGTCATCGGTGATGAACACCACAGCGCTGTCGGGCGCGGCGGCAAGCACCGGCTGGCAGGCCTGGGTGAAGGCGAACGGCGCCGACAGGTTCACCTGCAACGTGCGCAGCCACTCGTCGGGCTTGTGGTGCAAAAGCGGCGTCAGGCCATCGAAATAGGCCGCCGCATGCACCAGTCCGTCCAGACGGCCAAGCTCGTTCCTGATGATGTCGACCACTTCCTCGTACTGGGTGGGCGTGGCGCTTTCCATGTTGAGCGGCACGATGGCCGGTTTGGGAGCCCCGCCTTCCACCAGCTCGTCGTACAGCTTTTCCAGCTTGCGCACCTTGTGTCCCGCCAGCACCACGGTCGCGCCGGCCCGGGCGCAGGCACGCGCCACCGCACTGCCCAGGCCACCCGCGGCGCCGGTGACCAGCACCACGCGGTCTTTCAGGGCATCGGTTGCCGGCGTGACGGCATGGGACAGACGCTCCGTCGGCAGACTCACGGGCGCGCCTCGCCGCCGGTGTCGGACAGCATGCGCGCCAGTTCGCCGGAAGCCTTGAGTTCTTCGATGATGTCGCAGCCGCCGATCAGCTCGCCCTGCACGAACAGCTGCGGAAACGTCGGCCAGTTGGCGAAGGCCGGCAACCCGGCGCGGATTTCCGGATCGGCCAGCACGTTGACTGCATGAAACGGCACGCCGGCTTCCGTGAGCGCCGCGACGGCACGGCTGGAAAACCCGCACATGGGGAACTGCGGCGTGCCCTTCATGAACAACACCGCCGGATGCTCGGCCACGATGGCCTTGAGGCGCTCGACGACGTCCATTGCAAAAATCTCTGAAAACAACGGCTCATTGTAACGGATGCATCCCGATGTCAGCAGCGCCACGGCAGCAATGAGACCCCGAGCAAGTGCAGATTCCATGCCACCCGTTCGCCCTGATGCTTCGACAAGCTCAGCACAGGGTCGCTTCGCGTATCGAAGGGCGCCCCAAGGCTTGCCTGGAATTTCCCTGAACAACGCTTTCACCCTGCCCCGCTCCAAGGTTTACACTGGGGACTCACCGATTCACTCCGCATCCGGCAGTAGCCGGATGCTTCCCTTCCAAGCCAAGTCCCAAGGAGTCGCAACCATGGCGATCGAGCTACCGCCCCTTCCCTACGAAAAGAACGCGCTGGAGCCGCACATTTCGGCCGAAACGCTGGAATACCACCACGACAAGCACCACGCCGCCTATGTCAGCAAACTCAACGCCGCCATCGAAGGCACCGAGCTCGCCGATGCCGCGCTGGAAGACATCGTCAAGAAATCCAAGGGTGGCACGTTCAACAACGCCGCCCAGGCCTGGAACCACACCTTCTACTGGAACTCCATGAGCCCCAACGGCGGCGGCGAGCCGTCCGGCAAGCTGGCCGACGCCATCGACAAGGCATTCGGTTCCGTGGATAAGTTCAAGGAAGAGTTCGGAAAGCAGGCGGCCGGCAATTTCGGTTCGGGCTGGACGTGGCTGGTGCAGCGCCCCGACGGCTCCCTGGCCATCGTCAACACCTCCAACGCCGCCACGCCGATCACCGGCAGCGACAAGCCGCTGCTGACCATGGACGTGTGGGAACACGCCTACTACATCGACTACCGCAACGCGCGCCCGAAATACATCGACGCGTTCTGGAACCTGGTGAACTGGGAGTTCGCGGCCGGCAACATGGCCTGAAGACCTTCGTCGCCATGGGGCACGGCCTTTCGCGAGCCGTGTCGCAACAAACGAAACGCCCCGCATGGGGCGTTTCGTTTATAGAGGGCAGGAAACAATAACATTTGCCTCCCTCCCCCCCGACCATGAGAGCTTCCTGTAGGAGCCAGCCTGCTGGCGATGATCCTACCTTGCGGCTGCGCCGGTCATCGCCAGCAGGCTGGCTCCTACAAGTACAGATACGTTGCATCCCTCCCATGGAAAACTCCGATGACCGGAGGTTTTAGAGGTTCTCTTTTCCGATCAAATCAACCTGGCCACTTTCCGGTCAGACCGCTGCACAGCCACCTGCCTTCAAGACACGCTCGGAAGAAGCTGGATACTTTGCCAATAGATGCGATGGCCGGATCGGTCGTGGAGAAAAGTTGCCGCCACAATTTGGGCACACTCCCGCCAGAACCCCATAGGCGCACTCCGGGCAGAACGTGCACTCAAAAGTGCAGATGACGGCCTCGGCATCGGGAGGCAAGTCCTTGTCGCAGCATTCGCAATTCGGGCGAAGTTGAAGCATGTTCAGGCTCCCATGTTTGAGCGGCCTAACGCCTTGGCTCAGTCGCGCCGTGAAGCGTTGCCGGCTTGAATGAACTGCCAGGACGGCATGGTGCACCCAGGCAGCCCGACCCACAAGCAAAATGCACGCTACCGCAAAGCGACCCGGAGACTGGTGGCCAACTCCATGCGCTCCTTCGTGGTGTAGAGCACTTTCTGCCCCGCATGCAATCCGTCGTTTGAGTAGCGAGGAAATACATGAAGATGAAAATGCCACACATCTTGATCGCCGGCCGGCCCGTTGTGTTGGCGAGTGGAGATGCCTTCGCACCCAAAGGCATGCCGCATGGCGTGCGCCAAGCGACGCGTGGCACGAAAGAAGTCGGCGCCGAGATTGTCCGGGATATCCAACACGTTCTCATAGTGGCTCCGCGGCACCACCAGACAGTTACCTTTTATTCCGGCGTAGTGGTGAAGCGGAACGAAAGCGAACACGTTGGCGTCCACCAGGACAACGGCTGCTTCTGGCGCAGGCGACGGAAGTGTCTCGGCAATACCGCAGAACGGACACTCATATCCGGGTGGCGCATGCTTCATAAGGCCTGACGCCCGAGGTAACCGGCGCAAAGGCCGCGCCACGGAATTTGTATCCGATTGGCCGAGTCATCAGCCCTTCGATGCGAATGCTTCATGGTAAGAGACTGTACCTGACGGAACGGAGTCGACAAATGCGATGGCTTGAAAATACTGGGGCGGCACGGCAGGCAAGACAAGTGAAGGCTCTGCCTTGAACCCGAAGCGGGCGTAGTACGCGGGGTCACCCAGCACGACGCAGCCGGATGCGCCCAAGTTGTGAAGTTGCGTGAACGCTTGGCCGATAAGCCGAGAACCCACCCCTTGGCCTTGATGTGCCGGTGCAACCGAGACAGGCCCAAGCCCGTACCAGTGCGCAGGACCGCTGGAGATGGTGACCGGCGAAAGCGCAACATGCCCAATAACCTTGCCGCTCGCGACTGCGACGAGCGAAACAGATAGCTGCCCGGAATCGCGAAGCGCCCTGACAATGAATTGCTCCGTATGGCTGGCATGCGTCGCATGGCGAAAGGCTGCAACAATGACGGATTCAATGGCCGCCATGTCTTG
>DASSTF010000011.1:0-6247 GCA_035708045.1 Rhodanobacteraceae bacterium
GTCAGCACGATGAACACCACGTTGAACGCGCCGTAGAGCCAGAAGGTCTGCGCGTTGCCGAGGCCGTTCAGGAGGTCGAGGAAGGTCAGGCCGACGATGAAGTTGGCGACCCAGTTGGTCACCGTCGAGCAGCCGATGCCGAAGTTGCGGCCCTTGAGCGGCTGCACTTCGGCGCACAGCGTCCAGATCAAGGGGCCCGCCGACATCGCGAAACCGACGATGAATACCAGCACCATGGCCACGGCGAGAATCTGCATGGCGTGGCTGGCGGTACCCAGGTACATGGTGCCGCCGACCGCGCCGAGGCCGATGGTCATCACCACGAAGCCGGCGTACAGGATGGGTTTGCGCCCGAGCCGGTCGACCAGGCCGATGGCGATGAAGGTGGCCAGCACGTTGGTCAGGCCGACGATGGCGGTGGCCCACATGCGCGCGCTGACGCCGAAACCCACTTCGGCGAAAATGCGCGGCGCGTAATACATGATGACGTTGATGCCGGTCAGTTGCTGCATCACCTGCATCAACACACCCAGACCCACCGAGCGGCGGAAGTTGCGGTTGGCGAAAAACAACGCGACGCCACGCTGCGGACGGCTGAGCTGCTCGTCGATGTCGGCGATTTCGCGCGTGACGGTGGCATCGTCACCGCGCAGGCCTTGCAGCACGCGGCCGGCCTGCTCGCGACGGCCGCGCAGCAGCAACCAGCGCGGGCTTTCCGGCAGGCCGAAAACACCGAGCAGAAACAGCACGCCGGGAATGGCGATCACGCCCAGCATCCAGCGCCAGTTGCCCGAATAGCTGAAGGCGGTGTCGGACAGAAAGGCCAGAAAGATGCCCACCGTGATCATCAACTGGTAGGTCGAGATCATCGCGCCGCGCTTGTTTTCCGGCGCGATCTCCGCGAGGTACAACGGTGCGGTGAAGGCGGCGATGCCGATGGCCAGACCCAGCACCAGGCGCGCGACGATCAGGCTTTCCGGCGACCACGCCAGGGCGCAGGCCAGCGCGCCGATCACGAACAAAATGGCGCTGGCGACCAGCGCCTTCTTGCGCCCCAGCGCGGCGGACACGAAACCGGCCAGCGCCGAGCCGATCGCCGCGCCCAGCATCATCGCGCTGACGATCCATTCAAGAATCTGGTCACTGACCCCGAAGTCGTGCTGGATGAAATGCTGCGCGCCGGAAATGACGCCGACGTCCAGCCCGAACATCAATCCGGCCAGCGCGGCCAGCAACCCGGTAAAGGTGGCCGTGGCGCGGCGCGGCTTGACGGTAGCGGTGGCGGTGGTGTTCATGCAGGTTCCCCGAAGCTGGCGCCACGCTCCCCGCGCGCCTTGTTCCGCCGACCATAGCGCCAACCGGGCGCGGAATTGGCATGCATACGTTTGCATACGGGGCCATCACTGCCAATCCGAGCCGTCATGCAGGTTTCATTCGAATCGTGATCGACGACCTTCACATCCTCGGCTACGAGGGCGGCCACGCCCAGCCGTCGCTGGACGGCCTCAAGAAGCTGGCCATGGCGCTGGACTGCGTCACCGATATTCTAGTGTTCGACCCCGACGAGCATGCCAAGCCCACACCCTGCTCGAAGATCTCGTGCTCAAGCACGAAAACATTGACGCCGTCAGCGCCCACCGCCAAACGCAACAAGGCCCGCATCACCGCAGGCCTTGGACTTTATGGGGTGTCAGGAAGTGAACCTGGAACCATTATTTCTCGGAACCATTATTTCTCGACACCTTCATCAGCGCCAATCAGTAGCGCGTTTCACAACACTGCAAATGACAAGGCCCGCAGCGATGCGGGCCTTTTGCTTTATTTGAGCGTCAGGAAGTGAACTTGCAGCCGTTATTCTCAATCAAAGATCATAGGATAAAACCTGAGAATGTCCTCATTGTCACGGATCAACGCATAAAAATATTGACCAGCAAACTTGTTGTCTTTATTCGACTGCAAACAAGTTACCAGCCGTAACTGATCTCCTGGCCGAAGGTTCTTCGTAATTGCAATCCACTGCGGATATTCTTCTGGATGCGGATTACCAATCCTTTTTGCGTCTTCGATAACCTCGGATTGGCTTAACGGAACCGATACCTCGCACCCTGTAAAACCTAATTTATTGGCAAGCGTCTTTGGTGCCATCTTCACTGTTGTAAGCATAGAAGAGCACCCCGCTAGTGCGAAAGCGAAAGTGATAGCAGTTACGGAGACAAATCCGCTTAAACTGCTAACACGGCGACGCCTAATAAATTGCATCTGAAGCATCATTGAAAGGCTTTTGATGAAGAAGATTATTGGCTGGATTTGCCCACCCATAACCTGGCACCCCGACCCCTGAGTAGATCGTATGAAGTATCTCATGCCCATATGTTCTGGAAATGTCTGATCCTGCAGCGCCGTCTTTGTAGAATGTAATGGGACCGTCAGAAGGTGCGCCATTCTTTCCAGGAGGTGTGCCGGCGATAAGATTTCCACCCGATTGAGCGGTCGCTATGACAGTGATTGTCTCCATGTGGCTGACAATCGTGGATCCAGCCACCGTTTGATTGGGAATCCCCTTTGCTTCATTCCCTTTTATCACGACGCTCCCGCCACTGGCCGCTAGCTTCTTCGCAGCAACATATTTCTTCGTCATCGCGGCTTCCGCCCCAAGAATGCGATGCTTGCCATCGGCGTGGAAAAGTTTTGCAAGCACACCTCCGCTCGATAGTGCTTGCTTTCTCGAAATGATATTTCCGTCCTTGTCTTTAAATTCATCGAATGTGCATGAGGCTTTGCCATCCACCGTTGCGCACTTTCGACCATCCGGATCAACAAACCGCACGGGGTTGTTATTAGCGTACGCGTACCGATTGAAGCTGTAGATGTTGCCCGGTGTCGGCCCAATCGGATCCGGGCTGATAAAGCGACCATCGGGATCGTAGTATCGCTGCTGCATGTACACCAGCCCGGTATTCGGGTCGTTTACGTGGCCCGTGTAGCCCGGACCCTTGTTGGTTGGGCCGCTCTGCTGCATGCCATATGGCCGGTAGGTGTAGTGTGCCAGCACGTTGCCATGAACATCCGTCGTCATCAGTACGTTGCCCTGAGCATCAGTCATAATCAAGGTGACCTTGGTGACTGTATTGCTTTGCTGGGCATAGGCAGCACCTGTCAGCAGGTATGCCACCATGACCAACAAACCTGCCAACATCTTGTAATTTTTCGTCTCTCGGAATCGCATAACATGTTCCTTTGTCATTGTGCGTGCGGATGAGCTACCCGCCTTCGTGCCCCGAAACGCGATGGTTCGATGATAGATACTCTGGTGCTACACCCTTGCGCCCCTATTGCTGTGCCATGCAGCACAGACTCAATCCGAGTATCCCGCTGTGGATGGTCGGATGCAACAGCTTGCTCGGCTCTCCGATTCATTACTTGCAGCAAGCCGATCTGGTGAGCCAAGGGCCGCCTTACAGGTTCCGATGGGATCGTGCCGAGTATTCAGGCATACCGCCAGCCGTCGATTTCCACCAGCAGCTCGCGGCGGCAGACGTCGCCTTGCAGCAGCACGCGGGGCGCGCCGGGCATGTGCCGGTCGAGGAAGTCGTTGACGGCTTCGGCATCGCGTGGCTGGCGGACGTAGACTTTCAGCGAAGCGTCCTGGTCGAAGCCTGCCGGCATGCCGGCGGTTGCGAGCAGGGCGTCGAGGTTGGCGCCGAGTTCCTGCAACTGGGCTTGCAGATCGTCCGCGTGGCGCGATTCGTGGCCGGTGATGGCGGCGGTGCCGGAGATGGCGAGAACGTCGCCGTCTGGCAGGCGCATGGCGCGGGCGAAGCTCGGTGCGGTGCGGCCGTACTGGCGCGGGTAGCGCCAGGCGCTCATCTGGCGCGGGTTTTCGATGCGCGTGCCGGGGCGGGTCGAGGCCATGCAATACAGCGTCAGGTTGCCGGTGGGCCGCGGATGGCCGATGGCGGTCGCCGCCGGAAAGCCGTGCGCGAAAAAATGTCCCATGCCGCGCAGTCGGCCATCACAGAAATGCTTGTAGCGTTCGGCGTCGCCCTCGCCTTCGTTGATGCGGTCGAGGTAGTTCCACAGCCGCTGGACCTCCCACTTTTCCGGTTGGCGGGCGAGAAAATCGCACAGGGTGCGGTAGGCGTGCGTGGCAGTGCGCTCGATGTCGCCGTCGTGATCGGCTTCGGCCACCTGCAGGGCGGCGAACAGCCAGCCGCCGCCGCGGGCGAAACGCAATTCACCTTCCCGACCGTGTTCGACGTCGGCATCGACATGCCAGTGTTCCAGCGGTGTTTCGCCATGCAGGCCGGGAAGGGCGACGTCCAGCCATCGCGGATCGTCCCGCACGGATGCCTGGCCATGGCCGAAGCCGATCACGGCCAGGGTGCCGGACTCACGCAAGAGGGGTGCGGGTTCGCCGGTGCGATAGCTCACGCGCGGGGCGGTTGACGGCGATGGTGCGGAAACGGGACTTGCCTGGATCATGTAACAACCCTGTCAGGCTGCCATGGGTTCGCCGAACCCGTCTGCACAAGCGGATTCGCGAGCCCCTGGGGCAGCGGTAATGCGAATGGCCTATGGTACACTGCGCGACCGCTGTCGAAGGCCCTGGGGACATGCGCTGCATGCCGGGCCACCTGGGAGGACAGCCGTTGCCGAGGCACAGACAAGCATGAGTGGACAGACTCCGGCCGAGCACGAACTGGCCGAATTGATCGTCGAAAATCTCAACCTTGAAGACGTCGACGCGGGCGCCATCGATCCCGAAGCGCCGCTGTTCGGCGGCGATCTGGGACTGGATTCCATCGACGCGCTGGAAATCGCGCTGGCGGTTTCCAAGCACTACGGATTCCAGCTGCGTTCGGACAATCCGGACAACCAGCGCATCTTCGCCAGCCTGCGCGCCCTCAGCTCGCATATCGAACAGCAGCGCGCCGGCTAGGAGTTCGGCCTCGCCATGAGTGAGCACTGGCGCGAGCGTCCCGAAGGCGGTGGCCGCTTCGGCCTGTGGTTCATTTTTACCTTTGCGCGGCTGTGCGGGCGCAGGCTTTCGCGTCTGCTGCTGTATCCGATCACGCTGTATTTCTACCTGCGTCGCAGCCATGAACGGCGCGCCGCGCGGGTGTTCCTGTCGCGCCTCACCGGACATCCGGCCAACGCCTGGCAGGTGCTGAAACAAATGCACCGGTTTGCCGGCACCCTGCTTGACCGGGTGTTTTTCCTCATGCACGGCGAGCGCGGTTTCGACATCCGCGTCGAAGGGCTGGCGGCGCTGGAAAAACAACTGGCGCAAGGCCGCGGCGTATTGCTGATGGGCGCGCACATGGGCAGCTTCGAGGTACTGCGCACGCTGGCCGCGCGCCGTCCGGACGTGCCCTTGCGCATCGTGCTCAACAAGCAGCAGACGCCGGTGATGACGCACCTGCTGGAAACCCTGGCGCCGGAGGTGGCGGCGGGCATCATCGATGGTGCGCGCGATCCGGCCAGCACCGTGTTGGCACTGTCCGAGGCGTTGACGCAGGGCCACATGGCGGCCGTGCTGGCCGATCGCGGACGGCCGGACGAAACCATGCGGCGCGCGCCTTTTTGCGGCATGCCGGCGCCGTTCCCGGTCGGACCGTGGCTGCTGGCGGCGGCGCTCAAGGTGCCGGTGGTGCTGTGCCTGGGGATGTACGAGGGCGGCAACCGCTATCGCCTGATATTCGAGCCGTTCGCGGAACGCATCGACATTCCGCGCCGGGCGCGCGAGGCGGCGCTGGATGCCGTGATCGCGCGCTATGCCGCGCGTTTGGAGCACCATGCCCGGCAGTCGCCGGACAACTGGTTCAACTTCTACGATTTCTGGGACGAGGACGGGCTGGCGGCCGACGCCGGCGCGCGCGGGCTGTAGCTGGCCGGGATCACGGCGATGCGCCCACCCACTCGCACGAAACGTTGCGGGCCGAAGGCGGCGAGGCTGCCGTAGGCCAGGGTGTGGCCATCGAGTTGCACGATCACGGGCGGTGCCGCCAAGCCGATGGTGTCCAGATGCATATCGGTCACCTTGCGCCATTCGAGCACCGGCGTGGCGGCCAGCTTGGCCAGGCGGGCCGGATAGGCGTCGTCGACGCGCCGCGCGGGTGATTCGGCCCGATACCAGTGACCGTCACGCTTCACGTAATGTTGCGTCGGCTGCCCCTGCCAAGTGATGTCGATGCGTGTGACCGAGGCCGGATCGAGAGGCAACAAGGTGGCCGCGGCGCGCTCGCGA
>DASSTF010000012.1:0-11350 GCA_035708045.1 Rhodanobacteraceae bacterium
GCCTGACGGGCCAAATCGAAGGGCGAGGGCAGGCTTTCGGTGAGCGCGTCGTCGGGCAGGCCGATGGCGTCGGCGAAGTCGCGGAAGTTGCCGCCGATGCTGAGCGTGGCCGAGGTCAGCACGACGCCGGCGGCGTTGTCCCACAGGATCTGGCGCAGCAGGGCGGCGGCGGACACGCTGGAGGCGTGGCAGATGAGTTGGCCGTCGGCGCTGCGGCTGATCCAGCGCGCGGTGGGCGGCAGGTCCGTGTCGTCCTCGCGTGACCAGGCGATCCAAGTTTCGGCCTGGTGAGCGAGGCGTTCCAGCGCCATGCCGAGTTCGCGCGCAAGGGCCTCCTGCGTGGGTCCGCCTTCGGTCATTTCCATCACCGCGCGGCGCACACCGGTGAGCCAGCGCTGGATGTCCACGGTGAGGGTGGCCAGCGCCTGCGCGTGGGCGATCCAGTTGTCCGGCAATTGGCCAAGCGAGGCGCGCCAGACCGGCTCGCGTTCGGCAGGATCGGGAATCCAGACGGTCTGGATGTCGCGTTCCAGGGCTTCCAGCGCGTCGGCCAGTTGCTGCAGCTTTTCCTCGGCGCCGCGGGCGTCGAGCTTGCCCAGGCGTTCCTTGTCGGTGAGTGAATAGGCGGCGATGGCTTGTCGGGTCAGGCGTCCGAGCTGGCGTCGCGCGGTTTCCAGGAACACCATCGAAGCGCCGCGATCGACGGCCTTGTTGGGCAGGTGGTGACCTTCGTCGAACACGTACAGCGTGTCGGCGGGCTTGGGCAGGATGACGCCGCCCCAGCCGTCGTCTTCGCCGGGCATGATGAGGTCGGAAAGCACCAGATCCTGATTGGCGACGACGAGATCGGCGTCGTCCACGGCGCGGCGCGCGGCAAAGAACGGGCATTGCATGAAGTACGCGCACTTGCGCCCGGTGCAGCCGCCGGCGCTGGTGGTCAGCATCGGGCGCAGCGCGGCGGACACCGGAGCCGGCGCGTTGTCGAGGTCGCCATCCCATTCCTTGTGGTTGAAGCTCTCGTCGAGCTTGGCGAGGGCGGCCTTGTCGCGTTCGCCGGGGGCTTTGCTCCACAACGCGAGATCCGCATCGAAGCCGAGGCCCATCTGGGTGTCGTCGAGGCTGGCCATGGCATGGGCCAGATCGCGCGGGCACAGGTAGCGGCCACGGCCCTTGGCCAGCGCCACGCGCAATTCCGTGTGTCCACTCAATTCAAGGTACAGCGGGATGTCCTGGCGCATCAGCTGTTCCTGCAGCGCCACGGTGGCGGTGGCGACGACGAGCTTGCGGTTCGTCGCGCGCGCCACTTCCACGGCGGCGATCAGGTAGGCCATGGATTTGCCTGTGCCTGTCGGCGCTTCGATCACGGCCGCGCCGCCCGTGGCCATGGTGTTGGCCACGCTGGCGATCATGCGGTTCTGCGCGCGCCGCGGACGGTAGCCGGGCAGTTGCTCCTTGAGCCGCGCGTGGATGGTTCGGATGGCGTCCTTGGTGGCGTCGGTCAGCATGTCAGCGGGGTGGCGCCATCAACTCCTTGAGACGGAGGCAGGCGTCGTGGTTGGTGTCCTGGCGATGAAATTGCCTG
Organism: Rhodanobacteraceae bacterium; assembly: GCA_035708045.1. GTDB lineage: Bacteria > Pseudomonadota > Gammaproteobacteria > Xanthomonadales > Rhodanobacteraceae > Oleiagrimonas. The sequence continues at coordinate 1,583 of DASSTF010000012.1, forward strand.
GCTACTTCGCGGTGGCGTCGGGCCAGCGTCAACGGAGCATGCCGGCGAATGCCAGGCGGCAGCTCCGCGGCTTCCAGCACGTGGTCGCCGTTGGCGTCCATGCGCCGGAAGCCCTTGTCCATGTAGGCCTGGTATTCGGCGAGATTGACGCAGCCGTCGTGGTTGGCGTCGAACATGGCCATGAGCGGCGATTCGGCAGCATGGATCGGGGCGGCGCCGAGCATCGTCGCCAGCACCATGGCGGCCACGGCGGCACGCATCTCAGCGGGTGCCGCCGTGGATGCCGATGAACTGCAGGAACTCCTGACGCGTGCGCGGATCGTCGCGGAACGAGCCGGTCATCTGGCTGGTGATCATGGACACGCCGCGCTTGTGGATGCCGCGCGTGGTCATGCATTCGTGGCTGGCGTCGACCACCACGGCCACGCCCAGCGGTTCCAGGTTGTCCTGGATGCACTGGGCGATCTGCGCGGTGAGCTTTTCCTGCACCTGAAAACGGCGCGCGAAGCCGTCGACCACGCGCGCCAGCTTGCTGATGCCGACCACGCGCTTGTCGGGCAGGTAGCCAACGTGGGCGCGGCCGATGATCGGCGCCATGTGGTGTTCGCAGTGGCTCTCGAACTGGATGTCGCGCAGCACCACCATTTCGTCGTAATCGCACACTTCCTCGAAGGTGCGGCGCAGGTATTCGCCGGGATCGTCGGCATAGCCGGAAAACCAGTCCTGATAGGCCTTGACCACGCGCTTGGGCGTGTCCAGCAACCCTTCGCGCGTGACGTCTTCGCCGGCCCAGCTGAGCAGGGTGCGGACGGCGTTCTCGGCTTCTTCGCGGGTGGGCTTGGTGGTGCTCATGGCGGATTCCTCGGATCAACCCGGCAAGTGTAGCCGGTCGCGTGATCCGGTTCCTGCGTTGTGGCGGCGGCGGGCAGGCCGGGCGCTGCCTGACCCGCGGCCTGCGGATGGACTGGGCGGTTCAGTCTTCGTCGGGTTCGGGCAGCGCGCCGGGCAGGTCGTCGAGCACGTTGTCGGCTTCTTCTACCGACAGACTTTCCATGTCGCGCAGCTTGCGTTCGATGGCGCGGGTGCGTACGCCGGCGTTGTCGATGCTGTTGCGCACGGTGTCGAGTTGCTTGCGGGTCTTGTCGAGCACCGCGCCGAACTTGCCGAATTCGGTCTTGACCGCACTCAGGGTGCGGCGCACTTCGTCGGAACGCTTTTCGATGGCAAGCGTGCGGAAGCCCATCTGCAGGGCGTTCAGGATGGCCGTGAGCGTGGTCGGGCCAGCCACGGTGACGCGGTGCTCGCGCTGCAGCGCCTCGAACAGACCGGGACGGCGGATGATTTCCGCGTACAGGCCTTCGGTGGGCAGGAACAGGATGGCGAAATCGGTGGTGGCCGGTGGGGCGATGTACTTGGCGCGGATGGTCTTGGCTTCCTCGCGCACGCGCCGCTCCAGTGCGTTGGCGGCCTGTTGCGCGGCCTCGGCGTCGGCAGCCTGCTGGGCGTCGAGCAGGCGCTCGTAATCCTCGCGCGGAAACTTGGCGTCGATCGGCAGCCATACCGGCTGGCCGTCGTCGGCGCCGGGCATGCGCAGGGCGAATTCCACACGCTCGCTGCTGCCCGGCACGGTGGCGCAGTTGGCTTCGTACTGGTTCGGCGCAAGCACCTGATCGAGCAGCGCACCGAGCTGCACTTCGCCGAGGATGCCGCGCGTCTTGACGTTGCTCAGCACGCGCTTGAGATCGCCCACGCCGGCGGCCAGCGACTGCATTTCGCCGAGCCCGCGCTGTACGGCTTCGAGCCGTTCGGAAACCAGCTTGAACGACTGGCCGAGGCGGTTTTCCAGCGTCGATTGCAGTTTCTCGTCGACCGTCGCGCGCATCTTCTCCAGTTGCTGCGCATTGTCGCTCTGCAGGCTCTTGAGTTGGCCTTCCAGCGTGGCGCGTACCTCGGCCATGCGCTTTTCGTGGTGCTCGCCCAGTTTTTCCAGGCTCAGGCGCAGTTGCTCGCCGAAGCGTTCGAGCGCTTGCCGGTTGTCGGCGCCGGCCTTGCGTGCGTCATCGGTCAGCTTGTTGCGCAGGGCCTCCAGCGACTGGTTGGTGCGCTCGATGTTCTGGCCCAGGCGCTTGTCGAAACTGTCGATCGATTGCGCCAGTTCGGTGCGGCCGGCGCGCTGTTCCTCGCGCAGCGTGCGTTCGAGACGTTCGTTGTCGTCGCGGATGGCGTCCAGGCGCGAATCCAGTTGACCCTGCGGCTTGCGCAGCAGCAGGAAGAGCTGCAGCACCAGCACGATGCCGATGGCAATGACGAGGATGGTCAGCAGGATTGGGATCTCGGACATCTGCGCGGCTGGAATCACGATGATGGCTGCACAGTGTACGACCTGGCGTCTCATCCGCCGAGACAGGCGCGATCCGGGCGCTTTGGTGGCATCATGGATGTCCGTTGAGCGTCCGGAGACGAGCATGGAACATGAATACGATTACCTGATCGTCGGTGGCGGCATGAGTGCCGATGCGGCGGCCAAGGCGCTCCGTGAAAGCGATCCCGACGCCAGCGTGGGCATCCTCGGCGACGAGGCGCATGGCCCTTACGAGCGTCCGCCGCTGACCAAGGGTCTGTGGAAGGAAGACAGGCCCGCGGCCGAGGTCGTGGACTTGGGCACGGCGGGCAAGGGCGCCGAATTGCAGCTGGGGCGTCGCGCGGTCAGTCTGGACACGACCAGCCGCAGCGTGGACGACGACCAGGGCGACAGCTGGCAATACCGGCGCCTGCTGCTGGCGACCGGCGCCACGCCGCGACTCCTGCCCCTGTCCGAACATGAACGCGTCATCCATTTCCGCACGTTGGACGATTACCAGTCGTTGCGTCGCCTGGCTTCGCCGGGCACCCACGTGGCGGTGGTCGGCTCGGGCTTCATCGGCAGCGAGGTGGCGGCGGCGCTGATCGGTTCGGGCTGCAAGGTCACCATGGCGTTCCCGCAGGACGAGATCGGCGCAGGACGTTTTCCCGATGGCCTGGCTGACTTTGTCACCGACTATTACCGAAGCAAGGGCGTGGCACTTCGCACCGGCGTCAAGGTGACCGGCGGCGAGGCTTCCGATACGGGAGTGACGCTGGCGCTGTCCGACGACACCGAACTTGCCGCCGACGTGGTCGTGGCCGGCCTCGGCGTGACGCCCAACGTGTTGCTGGCCGACAAGGCCGGGTTGGAAATCGACAACGGCATCGTGGTCGACGCGCACCTGCGCACCAGCGAGCCGGACATCTGGGCCGCCGGCGACGTGGCCAACTTCCATAATCCGGCGCTGGGCCGGCGTCTGCGCGTGGAGCACGAGAACGCCGCCATCGGCATGGGTCATCTGGCCGGGCTGAACATGGCCGGCGGCGACGGCGTCTACGACACCCTGCCGTTCTTCTACTCCGACCTGTTCGACCTCGGCTACGAGGCCGTGGGCCTGCTCGACAACCGCCTGGAAGTGTTCGAGGACTGGAAGGTGCCCATGCGCGAGGGCGTGGTTTATTACCTCGACGAAGGGCGCGTGCGCGGCGTGCTGCTGTGGAACGTCTGGGGCCAGGTCGACGCCGCCCGACAACTCATCGCCCGCCCCGGCGAAATCGACATGGAATCCCTGCGCGGACGCATTCCACGCGCCGTGTAGAAACCCTCCCGCGGGCGTTTGCCGCGTTGCGGATCACCCGCACATCCGCACCGGTTCGTTCATGCCGGGTGTGTCCCACGGCTGCGCGATCCGATGGCCGTCGACGTCGCGGGCGACGACGGGCGTCATGCCCAGCACGGCGAGGATTTCCAGCGGTTCGCTGCCGGTATTGACGAGCTGGTGTGCCACATCCGATTCGATCACCAGTGTCGCCTCGCCGAGAAATGCCTGCTGCCGTCCCTGCACGCGACAAACACCGCGCCCATTCAGCACCACGATCACGGCTTCACAGGCGTATTGGCACCACGGCGTCTCCTTGCCGACGGCGATGGTCTGCCGCCACACCTCCATGGTGTAGACGCCCTTGGCCAGATTGGCCAGGGTCTGGTGTTCCAGATACGGCAGATTGAAGGTCTCGATGTCGGAATGACTCCACATGTTCATGTCAGGCGTTCCCCCGGATGGCGATGGCGACGCGGCATGCGTCGGTGGCCATGAAAGCATCTGCGCCGAAACGGAGCTTGAGGGATTTTTCACCGTCTTGTGATGCATGCTTGAGGGAGCATGACGAAATCTTATGTTTCTTGTTTTTCAGTGGTTTGGGGTTGTGCAAATGCTCGGGATCGACGAAGGGCCGGGACTTTGTCCGGAACTTTCCGAAGGGTGATGCCGGCTCAAAATGCGGCAGCCACACTGCCAGCCCCGGCGGGAATCCCGGGAGGATGGCTGCGCAATGCCGCCAGCATGCTGTCACGCAGCCGCGCCAGGCGCTGCCCGGCGGCTAGCGCCTCCTGTTCGTCGCCTAGCTGCCGCTGCCACGCCATGTAAAGCTGCAGCACGTCGGCCATTTGACATTGCGCCGGATCGAAGTGTTCGAGCACGATGCGGGCGGCATCGCGGTCGCGGGTAGCCAATGCGATGGCCAGCCCGGCACGGTGAAGATCGTCGTTGCCCGGGTCGCCGGGATGCGCGGTAGCGGCCGCCTTGCGCAAGGCGGCACGGGCAGCGGCGGAGTCGCTGGAGGCGGCTTCCGCGAACGCCCGGATCAGCCATTGCGTGTATCCATAGTCGGCCGGCCGATGCTGGCGCGAGACGACGGCATCGACCTGTTTCGACAAGGCGGGCAACGCGGCGCGATCCTCGAACAGGGCCGCCGTGGCCACGTTGTATTGCAGCGCGATCCACAGGGCCGGCGCCTGCTGCGGATCGACCAGCGCCACCGATTGGCGCGCGCTTTTCAGGGCGCCGGCGCGATCGCCGTCGTACCACTGGCGTCCACCCCGCAGTATCCATGCGAAGGCCTGCCAGACCGGGTTTTTCTGGGTCCTGCCGATGGCGAACAGGCGCTCGGTGATGGCCGGCAGCGGCTGGGTGGCGCCCGCGTTGAGCAAGGCGATGGCGAGGTTGTCGCCGCTCGAGAATTCCAGATCCGTGTTGTGCAGTCGCCGTCCCTGCCGGAAGGTGTAGGCCAGCAGGGGCAACGCCTGGATGGCCTTCTTCTGCCGCAGTAACGCCAGTCCGAGGTTGTAGGCGTCGCCGACGGCATTGGTGGCGTTGCCGATGTCGACGCTGGCCGCCAGCGCCGCGCGATCGGCCCTTTCCGCGCCGGCATAATCCCCGCGGCTGATGGCGAGGCTGGCCTGGCTGTTGTAAAGATCGGCCTGTTTGGCCTTGAGGCCGTGCTGGTCGATCCATGTGCCGGCAAGCCGCAACTGGTTTTCCGCCAGGTCGAAACGTTTCAGGTGCGCCGCGACATTCACGGTGCCGAGCGCGATGTTGGTTTGCAGGTCGATGTCGCCGACCGTTTCGGCGAGCGGCGCGGCCTGCTGCAACTGCTTGAGCGCGGTGGCGTGTTCGTGCCGCACCAGCGAAATCCTGGCCAGATGGTAAAGCGTCAGCGCGACGAGGCGGGTGTCGTGGCGCTTGCGTGCCTGGGTCAGCAGATCGGCAAGTGTCTTGCCGGCTTCGGCGAGCTGGTTGGTGGAAGCCTGCGCCTGTCCGAGCCGCAACCGGCAGGGCAGAAAGCCGGGCGCCTTGCGGGCGCACAGCGCGAAGTAGGGTTTGGCATCGGACCAGCGGCCATGCATGCCCGCGTCCATGCCGAGCGCGTAGGTCTGCGCAAGATACGCATTGACGGGCTGGGCAAGCTGCGTGGGCAAACGCGGCGGAGTCAGATCCAGAGCCTGGCGGATGCGCGGCACCGCCGCCACGGCCAGATGGCTGGGTTCGCTGCCGGTCAGGACGATGTCGTCGTCGCCCATCCATGTGCCGCGATCCACGTGCAGGGACAACGCGTACAGATGGCCGAGCTTGCTCAGCTTGCCGGACACGATGACCGAGGCGCCGGTGGCGTCCTTGGCGTGCCGGATGCGATCTCCGCCGGCCGGCAGGGTGAAGCGCCACACCCGCGCGACCTGCAGCGGATCGATCACGTCGATATGGCGCGACTGGCCGAGCAGGCTGCCCATCAACCCGGGAATGCCTTGCGATGTCCAGGCCTGCGCCTTGTCGCCGGTGGCATTGTCGATCGGCAACAGGGCGACGCGTGGAAGCGCCGAAGACGGCTCGCTGCTGCCGCGCGGGATCAGCCACCATGCCAGGCCGACGCACAGCAGCACGGCCACGCTGGTGGCCGCCATGTCGGCCCAGCGGGGGCGGCGCTTGCCAGGCACGAGGTGCGTCGGCGCATCCTCCGCGGCGACCGGTTTGTCCGCATGCACCACTTCCACCGGCGCCACCCATTGCAGGCCGCGGCCGTAGATGGTGCGGATGACGTTCTGATGCTCGCCATCGTCGCCGCAGGCGCGGCGCGCCTTGTAGATCAGCTGGCTGAGCGCGGCGTCGGTGATGGGGCGCAGGCCCCACATCGCCTCGATGATTTCCTGCTTGTCCAGCGCCCGCTGGTGGTCGCGCACCAGGAGCACGATCAGGTCGAAGACCTTGCCTTCGACATCCACATCCTGCCCGTCGCGAAGCAGCCGGCGCGTGGCGGGTGTGATGAGGCAGCCTGCGCTGCGATAGGTTTCCGGTTCCCCTGGGCCCTGCATGCCACGCCCCCACGCCGCACACAACTTTGACGGCATCATTATTGCACCGGGGGAATCCGAGGCAAGTCCGCGCAGGCGGGTTTCGTGATGGGACTCGCGGATCAGTCGACGCGGCAGAAGACCGCCTTGAGGTAGCGTCCTTCCGGCACCAGCGCCGAGACCGGGTGATCGGGGCCGGCGCCCTGGCTTGCGAGGATCTGGATGTCGCGCCCGGCGTTGAGGGCGACGCGGCGCAGCATGTCGAGAAAATCCGGCTGGCCGATTAGCCCGGTGCAGGAGCAGGTCAGCAGCAGGCCGCCCGGTTCGAGCGCGTCCAGCGCCAGACGGTTCATGGCGAAGTATTTTTTCAGTGCGCGCGGCACGTCGTTGCGGTTGCGTGTGAGCTTGGGTGGATCCAGCACCATGGCGCCGAAGCGTTCGCTGCGATCGCGCGCGGCATGCAGCCAGTCGAACACGTCGGTCTGCTCGAAACGTACGTCGACGTGGTTGGCGGCGGCATTGGCGCGGGCGATGTCGAGAATACCGTCGTCGGCGTCCACGCCGATCGCCTCGCGCGCGCCGGCCGCCATGGCGTGCACGGCAAAGCCGCCGGCATTGCAGCACAGATCCAGTACCCGCCGGCCGCGCGCCAATCGCGCGAAATGGCGGCGGTTGTCGCGCTGGTCGGCAAAGAAGCCGGTCTTGTGGCCGCTGCCGGGCGCGGCATGAAAACGCAGGCCGTGCTCGTGCACCTCGACTGGCGCGGGCGGCTCGTCGGCGCGGCAGTCGAACGATTCCTGCTTCTGCACGTGCTGCTCGGCAAAGGCATAGATGCGCGCGCCGGGGAAATGTTCGCGCAATGCCGTCTCGATCATTTCGCGCAGGCGCCACATGCCGGCGGCGAAATATTCGACCACCAGAATGTCGGCATAACGATCCACGACAAGACCGGACAAGCCGTCGCCTTCGCTGTGCACTACGCGCCAGGCATCACTGATGGCGTCGAGATCCAGCACCTCGCGGCGCAGGGCCACGGCGCGGGCAATGCGCGCGGCGATGAAACCGGCATCGACGGCTTCGTCCGGACGGGTGGTGAGCACGCGCAAGGCGATGCGCGCATGACCGTTCCAGAAACCGCGACCGACGAAACGCCCCTCGGCATCGACAATGTCGACCACGCTGCCCGGCGGCAGGTGCGACGCGGGCTTGCGCACTTGCGATGACCAGATCCAGGGATGGCCGGGCAGGCGTTTGCCGGTCAGGGTGATGGTGGGGAGCGCATTCATGCGTGCATTGTAGCGAGGTGCATGATTGAAACCGCGTAGGGCGGACACTGCCCGCCGTCGGATGTGCATGATGGCGGACAATTGGGCGCCGAGCGGCGGGCAGTGCCTGCCCTACGCTTCACGGTTTCCCGAGTCCCCCAAAACGCTGCCACCAAAAAGCGAATGCCGTACACTGACCTTTTACCCCAAGCCAGCCCATGCACACGCGAGTCCTCACCGGTATCACCACCACCGGCACTCCCCATCTCGGCAACTACGTCGGCGCGATTCGTCCGGCCGTGGCGACCAGCCGGAAGGCCGATGTCGATGCCTTCTATTTCATGGCCGACTATCACGCGCTGATCAAGTGCGACGATCCCGCGCGCGTCAAGCGTTCGCGGCTGGAAATCGCTGCCACCTGGCTGGCCTGCGGGTTGGATGTGGACAAGGTGACGCTTTACCGCCAGTCCGACATCCCCGAAATTCCACAGCTGACCTGGCTGCTGACCTGCGTCACCGCCAAGGGGCTGCTGAACCGCGCGCACGCCTACAAGGCCGCCGTGGACAAGAACACGGGCGCGGGCGAGGACGCCGACGCCGGCATCACGGCGGGGCTTTACATGTACCCGGTGCTGATGGCCGCCGACATCCTGGCCTTCAACGCCAACCAGGTGCCGGTCGGGCGCGATCAGGTGCAGCATATCGAGATGGCGCGCGACATCGCGCAGCGCTTCAACCACATCTATGGCGGCGACTTTTTCGTGCTGCCGGAAGTGTCCATCGAGGAAGACGTGGCGACCTTGCCGGGCCTGGACGGGCGCAAGATGTCCAAGAGCTACGACAACACGATTCCGCTGTTCGAGGGCGGCGGCAAGCGCATGCGCGAGGCCATCCTGCGCATCGTCACCGATTCGCGCGAGCCGGGCGAACCCAAGGATCCGGATGCCTCTTCCCTTTTCGCCATCTACAAGGCTTTCGCCGGCACCGAAGCCGCCGCCGCGTTTCGCACGCAGCTCGAACAGGGCATGGCCTGGGGCGAGGCCAAGCAGGCGCTGTACGAGCGCATCGAAAGTGAAGTGGCGCCGATGCGCGTTGTCTACGACAAGCTGATGGCGCACCCGGACGACATCGAGGACATCCTCCAGGCCGGTGCGGCCAAGGCGCGCGCCGTCGCCACGCCGCTGCTGGAAACCCTGCGCGAGGCCGTCGGCCTGGGCAAGGGCGGCGTGAAAAAAACGGACAAGGCCGGCGGCAGGAAGCGCAAGGCCGACAAGAGCGCGCGCGTGGTCAGTTTCCGCGACGCGGACGGCAGCTTCCGCTTCCGCTTGCTTGCCGCCAATGGCGATCAGCTGGCACTGTCGTTGGCGCACGCCGATCCCAAGGCCGCCGGCATGGCTTCGCGGCGTCTGCTGGCGTCGGCGGCGGACGTCGAAACCCGCGAAGACGATGGCCGCTTTGCCGTGGTGCTGGGCGAGGAAGTGCTGGCGCATGCCGTGGACGCGGCGGCAGCCGAGCGCATCAGCCCCGAACTTCAGGCGCTGGCGGCCACGCAGGAGACGTGATGCGTTACTTGCCCTTGCTGCTGATGGGCCCGTGGCTGCTGATTCTGGCCTGGGCCTACTGTGCGTACCCCAAGTCGTTGCCGCGTACCGCAGCGCGACGTCTGTTCGATGCCGTCGCGCTGGTGCTGGCGGCGTGGGCCACGGTCTGGCTGGCGGGTGTCGGTTACGACGGTTTCGAGGGCGTCGAGGTGGACGAGCTGGGTGTGCGCAGCGGCGCCATCTGGCAGCAGGTCGCGCCGGTGTTGTATGCCTA
>DASSTF010000013.1:0-15723 GCA_035708045.1 Rhodanobacteraceae bacterium
GTTGGCCTGCTCGGTCGGGTGCGAGCCGGCGATGATGTTGATGTTGTAATCCACCGCCAGACGCGAGAACAGCTTCTTCACTTCCGGCGTGTATTCGCTGAGCTTGCGGATGGTGTCGAACGGCGACATGCGCAGGTTTTCGGTCGACAGCAACTGCAGTGTGATCAGTTCCGGAAAGGCGACGAAATCGGCGTTGTAGTCGGCGGCGATGTCGGTGAAATATTCCACCTGCGCGGCGAAGTCCTCGAACGAGGCGATGGGCCGCTGCTGGTACTGCACCGAGGCCACACGCACGCTGTCGGGCAGTCGTTTCTGCGACACCACCGGCGGCATGTCCGGCTGCTGCAGCAGGCTCGGATTGCGCCATACCAGATGCACGGCGTAGCCCAGCGAATCGTGGTCGGTCGGGTCGTAGCCGGGCAACAGGCCGATGGCTTCGAAGTCGTTGGAAAGCTGAAAGCTGAGCGTGGCGTCGCGACGTTTGCCGTCGACCACCGCCTGCACGTATGCGCGCGCGCTGCCGTAGCGGCGGATGTTGCGCGCGAGTCCCGGAATGCGTCCGCCAAACACGATGCCGCGCAATTTGAGATCGCTGCACAGACGCTTGCGCGCGCGGTACAACCGCTGGCCGATGCGCCGGCCACGGAAATCCGGATGCACCACCACCTCCATGCCGTACAGCCAGGTACCGTCCGACTTGTGCCGCGCGGCCATGCCGCCGCGGGTGATCTGCGTCCAGGTGTGCGGCGCCAGCGCACTGGTCTCGTCGATGCGGAAGGTGGCGCAGTAGCCGACGATCTGCCCCTTGTATTCGACCACGAACTGGCCTTCCGGAAAGTGCGTCTGTTGCGAACGCAGCATCTCGGCGGAGTAGCCGAACTCGGGTGGGTAGATGCGCTCGGTCAGCTCCAGCAACTGCGGGATGTCGTCGGGGCGGGCCTGACGCACGTTCAACTTGGGGGTCTGCTCTCCGTTCCTGGTGGACATGGCAAGGATCCTCGTACGGGTTGCTCCCAGTGTGCCAGAGATGCCTTGAACGACTTGGGTGGCGACCCGCTTTTGGTTGGGTGTGGCGGGTTACACTCACGCGATGCACGACTCCGATCATTCTTCCGCCGACGCATGGCATGGCCCCGACACCCTGCCGGGCATGACCAACCTGCACTCGCACGCCTTCCAGCGCGCCATGGCCGGTCTGGCCGAGCGGCGCGGGCAGGGCGACGACAGTTTCTGGACGTGGCGCGAAACCATGTACGCGTTCGCCTCGCGCATCGGCCCGGACGATCTCCAGGCCATCGCCGCGCAGCTGTACGTGGAAATGCTCAAGGCCGGCTACACCCACGTGTGCGAGTTCCATTATCTGCACCATCGGCCCGACGGCGCGCCTTACGCGGATGCGGCGGCGATGAGCAAGGCCATCGTGGCCGCCGCCGAGGAAGCCGGCATCGGCCTGACGTTGCTGCCGGTGCTCTACATGACCGGAGGTTTCGATGCCCGCCCGTTGGAGCCGCGTCAACGTCGTTTCGGTCACACGCTCAATGCCTATCTGGCGCTGCTGGAAACACTGCGCGCGAAACAGAGCGCGCAGCGCCGCGTCGGCGTGGCCTTCCATTCGTTGCGCGCCGTCCAGCCCGACGCCCTGCATGCGGTGCTGGACAGCGGCCTGATCGACGACGGCCCCATCCACATCCACATCGCCGAACAGACGGCCGAGGTGGAAGCCTGTCTGGCCGCACGCGGCGCGCGTCCGGTCAGATGGCTGCTCGACAACCTGCCGGTGGATGCGCGCTGGTGCCTGGTGCACGCCACGCACATGACCGACGACGAAACCCGGCGCATGGCGCAATCGGGCGCCGTGGCCGGCCTGTGTCCGACCACCGAAGCCAGCCTGGGCGACGGCCTGTTTCCGCTGGTCGATTATCTCGAGGTCGATGGCGCGCTCGGCATCGGTTCGGACTCGCACATTTCCGTGTCGCCGGTGGAAGAGTTGCGCTGGCTGGAATACGGCCAGCGCCTGGTCACGCATCGACGCGCGGTGGCCACGCGTGCGCCGGGCGACAGCGTCGGCGAAACCCTGTGGCCGCTGGCCGTGGCCGGCGGCTTGCGCGCCGCCGGCTTGTCATCCGAAGCCGTGGCCGACAACCGCCTGCGCCTGGACACGGCTTCGCCGTTGCTGGCCGCACGCGATGAACGTCATCGACTGGACAGTTTCCTGTTCGCCGGCAACACCCCGCTGGTGCGCGACTTGTGCGTGGCCGGGCGCGAGGTGGTGCACGATTTTCATCATGCCGACGAAGAGCGCATCGCCGCGCGTTATCGCCGCGTCGTCGAGGCGTTGGCCGCATCGTGACGCGTCTCAACGCGTAAAACGGAATCCCTGCAACGCCTCGTGCAACTGCTTGAACGCTTCCTCGTTGCTGAAAGGCGGCTTGCGCGGCGGGTCGTACACTTTCGGATTGGTGCCGGTCACCAGCAGGTCGATGGCGTAGCAATAATGGCCGTGCACCACGCGATAGCTGTGCACCTTGAGGTAATGGCTCATGCCCGCATCGGCGGCATGGAAGCTGGCGAAGGTGGTGCCGTTGATGGTGGTCTTGCCGATGCTGCCCTTGTCCGCGTTGCCTGGCGGCGTGTCGCATCGCGCGATTTCCTTCTTGTCGCTGCTGATGCCGATGCGCAATTCACCGGCGGTGACGTCGTTGGAACCGGGCAGGGTGAGCATCAATACCGGCGTACCCGTCGAATCGGGCTTCGCGTAGGTTTTCCAGCTGTCGTTGGCCAAATACTTGCTGTCGAAGCGCAACTGGGAAGCCATGCTGGCGGGATAGTCGATGCGAAAACCCAGCCGCACGCTGTTGAACCGCTCCTTTCCGGCAGGCGGCGTTGCCGCGCTGGAATTCGTGGCCGCCGGCGCGGGCCGGGTTTGGCTGGACGAAGCGGAGGCCGCCTGATCCGCTGGCGTCTGGTCGGATGAACCACACGCTGCCAGAAGGAGACCGGCCACGATGGCCAGGGCAAGACGGCTGTGCATGCGCGCCCCCCGAAGGCGATGGATGAGTTTCCATGTTGCCATTGCCGCCGTTCAGGTCAAGGTGAAGCGGGGTTGTCCTTGCCTGCGGTAGCGGAATCGTTCAGGCGCTCGTGCATGAAATCGATGAACATTGTCCGGGCCATTCCCCAGTTTCCCGCGCCGTACCATGCTTCGATACCTCAGCACGAACGGTGGGGGGTGAGGCACGAAACACCCATCAAACCCGTTCGCCCTGAGGTATCGAAGGACAGTCCCCGAGTTTCCCGCGCCGTTCATGCTTCGATACCTCAGCACGAACGGTGGAGGGGTGAGGCACGAAACCCCATCAAACCCGTTCGCCCTGATGCTTCGACGGGCTCAGCACAGGGTACGCTGCGCGTATCGAAGGGCAGTCCCCAAAGTTCCCCACACCGTTCATGGTTCGATACATCGCCACAACTCGAACCAATCACAGGAGAGACAACCATCATGCAAACCCGCACACTCGGCCCCAAGGGCCCCGAAGTCTCCGCGCTCGGCCTCGGCTGCATGGGCATGAGCGCGTTCTACGGCCACGGCGACGATGCCGAGTCGATCAAGGTGATCCACCACGCGCTCGATGCCGGCCTCAACTTTCTCGATACCGCCGACATGTACGGCCCGCACACCAACGAAGTGCTGGTCGGCAAGGCCATCGCCGATCGTCGCCAAACAGTGTTCCTGGCCACCAAGTTCGGCATCGTGTTCGATCCGTCGCAACCGCACAAACGCGACATCAGCGGTCGACCGGAATATGTCCGCGCCGCGTGCGAAGCGAGCCTCGAGCGCCTCGGCGTCGACCACATCGACCTCTATTACCAGCATCGCGTCGATCCGAAGGTGCCGATTGAAGACACGGTGGGCGCGATGGCCGAGCTGGTACGCGAGGGCAAGGTGCGCCACATCGGTTTGTCCGAGGCTTCGCCCGACACCATCGAGCGCGCGCACCAGGTGCATCCGGTGACGGCCGTGCAGAGCGAATACTCGCTGTGGACGCGCGATCCGGAAGCGGGCGTGCTGGATACCTGCCGTCGGCTGGGCATCGGGTTCGTGCCATACAGCCCACTTGGGCGCGGTTTCCTCACCGGCGCCATCGCCAGCCCGGACGACTTCGATGCCGACGATTACCGTCGTCACAGCCCGCGCTTCCAGGGCGACAACTTCGCCCGCAATCTGGCCCTGGTCGACAAGGTGAAGGCGCTGGCCGCCGACAAAAGCTGCACGCCGGCGCAACTGGCCCTGGCCTGGGTGCTGGCGCAGGATGCGCACATCGTGCCGATCCCCGGCACCAAGCGCATCAAGTATCTGGACGACAACCTCGGCGCCCTCGACGTGCGTCTCGACGATGCCGACCTGGCCGCCATCGACGCGGTGTTCCCGCGCGACGCCGTCAGCGGGACGCGTTACAACGAAGAAGGCATGCGTCTGCTCAACGGCTGAGTGCGCCAGCGGTCACGCACAGGGAGAGTGCGTGATGCGATCAGGTTGCGGCGTAGGCGGGAAACACGAAACCATCGTTGATCATGTCGCGCAGGATCCAGCGCGAAAACGGTGGCGTATTGGCCAGCGTGGTGACGAGGTTGCGCATCAGCACGCCGGGGCGTGTGGTCGGCACGAACCAGTGGCCCAAGCGTGCGGCGGCCTTCTGCTTGCGGCGCAGGTAGGCTTGCAGATGTCCTTCGTAGGCTGCAAAGGCGGTCGCCGGATGACCTTCGGCCTGTTGCAACTCACCGGCCAGCACGTAGGCGCCGAGCATGGCGAAGGCCGAGCCCTCGCCGGCCAGCAGCGAAGGGCAGAAGGCGGCATCGCCGAGCAGGGCGACGCGGCCGCGGTGCCAGTGCGGCATGTGCACCTGGTTGACCGAATCGAAATACAGTTCCTCGCAATCCTGCATGGCGTGGGTGATGTCGGCGCATTCCCAGCCGGCGTGCGCATACAACTGCGCAAGCGCGGCGCGCGGGTCGGAACGGCCTTGAGCGATGACTTGTCCGTCGGGGTCGGCGAACACGAAGAAGAACGCGGTGCGGTTGTCGCGCAGGGCATAGCGCGCCACCTGACGGCCCGGAACGCAGTAGCTGACATAGCGGGTTTCGTCGCGATGCGGGTAGTCCGGAACGATGAACGAGGCGGTACCCAGACCCATCGACCGTTCGAAGCGTGCATGCGGGCCGAACACCAGTTCGCGGACGCGCGAATGCAGACCGTCGGCGCCGATCACCAGATCGAAACGACGCGGCGCGGCATGACGGAAAGTCACGTTCACGCCGGTGTCGTCCTGGTCGATGGCCTCGATACCGTCATCGAACAGCATCTCGGCCTTGCCGTCGATTCGCGCATGGATGGCCATGGCCAGATCGCCGCGCAGCAGACTGATGAAGTTGCCGTCGAGTGCTTCGCCGAAATGCCTGCTGTCCATGCGCGCCACCTGCCTGCCGTGGCGGTTGACGATCGAAAGTCCGTCCATGCGATAACCATCGCGCAGAATCCGCGGCAGCAATCCCATGCGCTCGGCGGATTTCCAGCCCACGCCCCATACGTCGATCATGTAACCGCCGCCGCGCGGCGCCGGCGCCTGTTCGACGAGGGTGGGCGCGAAGCCGCGTTTGAGCAGCCAGTAGGCCAGCGACGGGCCAGCAATACCGGCGCCGGAGATCAATACATGGCGAGTATTCATGGGTGCTCCCGTACCGGCGGTTTGCAAGCGAGGGGAGCTCCGCCAAGGCCTTCCTCGTAAATGGTCATGACCTCGTTGCTCCAGCGATGCAGGCCTTCGCGAGACAGCGGGTTGATGCCGAGCCAGTCGGTGAGCAGGTCGCGGAACAGCAACACGGCCAGGTCATTGACGCCAAGAAAGGCGGCGCGCGTGCGCAAGTCGGCGCCAGGCGTGGCCGTGCCTGCCTCCACCATGGCTTCCAGCGTGGCCTGGCTGATATCCAGAATGCGATGGAAAAGCGTGCCCGCGGTGGCGCCGCCTTCGACGAACAGTCGCGCCAGATAGCGTGGAATGGGCGAGTCGGTAGGCAGGTGCCGCAGCATGGCATCGACTTGCGATGTCACGGGCGTGTCGGCGGACTGGGTCATCTCCTCCATCATGCTGGCGAGCGTCTTGAGCACGTGGACATCCACGGCTTCGCGCAGGCCGTCCTTGGACTCGTAATGACGGATGACCAGCGCGGCCGATACGCCGGCGGCGGAGGCAATCTGGCGGATGGTCACGGCATCGGCCCCGTGGGCCGCGAACAAGGCCAAGGCTTCGTCGCGGATGATGGCGCGTGAGGTTCGGTCGTCTGTGCTTGAACGCATGTTGCATAAAGTAAACAAATGTTTACATCGCGTCAAGACTTTTGCCCCGCCTGTTGTCGGCGCGGGCAAACGCATTTGCCGAGCGGGAAAATGCCTTGTGAGGGTGGGTCAGGCGGTGCCCGCTAGAGTGGCGGACGGTGATGGCGTTGAACGACAACTTATTTGATATTCGTATGATAAATAGTCAAAAGCAGTCATGGATTGAATGAATGGCGGGATCTATCCTTGAGCCATGAACAGCCCGATGGCGAATGACGCGATGCTCGCGCGCGCCGATGCCGAGTCGGCAAAAACGCCCTCGACACCCTCGCAAGACACCTGGATCCACCACGGCACGCCGGCCTTCCGGCGCGCCAATCTGGCCTTGTTCGCCGCAGGCGTGGCCACCTTCGGCCTGCTGTATTGCGTGCAGCCGCTGATGCCCGAATTCAGCCGTGAATACGGCGTCGGCGCGGCCGTCAGCGCCTTGTCGCTGTCCGTCACCACGGCGGTGCTGGCGGTGGCGATGCTGTTTGCCGGCGCGCTTTCCGACACCTGGGGTCGTCGGCGGGTGATGACGCTGTCGCTGGTGTCGTCCGCCGTGCTGGTCCTGCTGACGGCGTTGGCGCCGGGCTGGCGTTCGCTGCTGATATTGCGCACCTTGCTGGGTTTCACCCTGAGCGGTTTGCCCGCCGTGGCGATGACCTGGCTCAGCGAGGAAATGCATCCCGAATCCATCGGCCTCGGCATGGGGCTTTACATCAGCGGCAATGCCATCGGCGGCCTGTCCGGGCGGTTGCTCGCCGGCATCACGGCGGACTGGCTGGGCTGGCGCGGCGGCATTGCCGTGGTCGGCGCGGTGGGCCTGGCGTCAGCGCTGCTGTTCTGGCGTACCTTGCCGCCGTCGCGCCATTTCGTGCCCCAGCCGCTGCAGTTGCGCGCCTTGCCGAAGCGTTTCGCGCGCCTGTTCCATGACCGCGCCCTGCCATGGCTGTTCGTGGAAGGCTTCCTGTTGCTGGGTGCTTTCGTCACCGTCTACAACTATCTCGGTTATCGCCTGCTGGCGCCGCCGTACGACTTCAGCCAGGCGCTGGTGGGGCTCATTTTCGCCGTGTACGTGGTGGGCATGTTCAGCTCGCCGTGGATGGGTCACCTGGCGGGCAAGCTGGGTCGGCGCAAGGTGCTGTGGACGGCTTTGCTGTTGATGCTGATCGGCATCGGGCTGACGCTGGCGGCGTCGGTGTGGCTGATCCTGGCCGGGCTCGTCGTGCTGACTTTCGGCTTTTTCGGCGGGCATTCCATCGCCAGCAGTTGGGTTGGACGTCGAGGCGGCGCGGCGCGCGCGCAGGCTTCGTCGATGTATCTGTTTGCGTATTACCTCGGCTCCAGCGTGGCCGGTGCGGCGGGCGGTCTGTTCTATGCCGACGATGGCTGGACGGGCGTGGGTTTGTTCGTGGGTTTGCTGGTGGTGTCGGGGCTGCTCGTTGCCTGGCATCTGCATCGGGTGCCGCCTTTGGTGGATGGACGCGCCGAACGGGTGCATGCCGAGGCTGTGCCCATGTCCGCAAGCCCGGTTCTTCCGCATGGGTCGTGATTACCCGCGAACACCATCCCCACCCCAGCCCCCCCCCCTTGAAGGGGAGGGAGCAAGAGCGGGCGGCCTCGCTGAGGCGTCGTGAGCTTGATAAAACCTCAAGCCAAAGCCCTCCCCTTCAAGGGGAGGGTTGGGTGGGGATGGTGTTGTCAGCCCCTCGAACTGAAAATCACCCGAAACCTGCGGCAGCCTTTCTGCCACGCCAGGTGCCCCATGCCATGAGCGCGCCTGTGGGCTCGCCCTTTGAAGGGGAGGGAGCAAGAGTGGGCGCTTCGAGTGAAGCGCCGCAAGCTCGACAAAGCCTCAAGCCAAAGCCCTCCCCTTCAAGGGGAGGGTTGGGTGGGGATGGTGTTGTCAGCCCCTCGAACTGAAAATCACCCGAAACCTGCGGCAGCCTTTCTGCCACGCCAGGTGCCCCATACCATGAGCGCGCCTGTGGACTCGGCGTTTGAAGGGGAAGTGACATGATCGCAGTACACTTCCGGGCTTTGCGGGATGGGGCGCTTTGATGCGATCGGATGGCGTGACTTTTCATCACCCCGTGGCCTTCTGGCTCGGCTGCCTTGCGGTGGCCGCGGGCGTGTGTCTGCACCTGCCCATGTTCATCATGGCCGCGCCGATGCATTTTCATATGGCCGGCATGCCGATGGATACGGACATGCTGGTCGGCATGGCCTTGATCGTTGCCGGCGTGTCGCTGTCCGCCTACGGCCTGTTGCCACGTCTGGCGCAGGTGCGCATGACCACGCGCGCCGGCGAAAGCCTGCACTGGCACGTGGCCGATGGCGTGCCGCTCAATCGCGAGCACTGGACACTGGTGACGGTGCTGGCGGTGGCATTGACCATCGACGTGATGAAGCCCGCTTCGATCGCCTTCGTGATGCCGGGCATGGCGCACGAATACGGCATGAGCATGTCGCATGCGGGTTACCTGGCATTGTCCGCTTTGATCGGCACGGCGGTCGGTTCGGTGGCGTGGGGGCGTCTGGCCGACGTGTTCGGGCGGCGCGCGGCGATCCTGCTGTCGGCCCTGTTGTTCATGGGCACCGCGATCTGCGGCACGATGCCGTCGTTCCATTGGAACCTCGCGATGTGCTTCATGATGGGCGCGGCGGCCGGCGGCATGCTGCCGATCGCGTTCACGTTGATGGCCGAAACCGTGCCCGCGAAGCATCGCGGCTGGCTGCTGGTGGCGCTCGGCGGGGTGGGCACTTCGGCGGGCTATCTGGCGGCATCCGGTGCGGCAGCCCTGCTGGAACCGTTGTTCAGTTGGCGCGCGCTGTGGCTGCTCAATCTGCCGACCGGCGCTTTGCTGGTGCTGCTCAACCGCTACATCCCCGAATCGCCGCGCTTCCTCGCCAAGGCCGGCATGCCCGAGCGCGCGCGTGCCGTGCTGGCGCGGTTCACCGGCGGCAGGGCCGATGCCCTGGTGGAAACGGCCGGCAGCGAAACCGCACCCGTCATGGAAATCCACCAGCCGCGCGCCGGCCTGCGCGACATGCTGCGCGGCCGGCACGCCCGCATCACGCTGGCGCTGATGATGTGCGGCCTGGCCTGGGGTCTGGTCAATTTCGGCTTCGTGCTGTGGCTGCCGGCCGACCTGCACAAGTTGGGTCTGGACGCCCGCGCCGCCAGCGAACTGATGGCGCAATCCGCGTTGCTGGCGATACCGGGCATCGCACTGGTGGTGTGGCTGTACCAGCGCTGGAGCAGCTTCAAATCGCTGGTGCTGTTCGTGGGACTGACGGTGCTGGCGTTGTTCGTCTTCGCGCTCATCGAGGTGGCCGGATGGCGGATGCAGTCCGCCACGATTGCCGCGACCGTGCTGCTGCTGATCGCCATCAGCGGCGTCATCGCCACCATGATCCCGTACGCCGCCGAGATCTACCCCGTGCACCTGCGCGGCACCGGCTCGGGCCTGATCGCCGCCGGTTCCAAGGCCGGCGGCATCCTCGGCGCGATGCTGGGCGTGGCCGGCGTGTTCGACAGCTTCCTCGCATCGGCCCTGGTCATCGCCATCCCGATGATGGCGGCCGGCGCGATGCTCTGGCGCGGCGGCGTGGAAACCAGCGGCCATGAGCTGGAAGCCATCCAGCAGCGTCTGCAGATGCCGTGAACGTGAAAAACCCTGGCCGGATCGACCAGGGTTTTGCATTTTGGTGGGGTGGCGTCTATCGAACGATGGCATGAAAGCTTTGTGTGATACCATTTTCTTTCGTTGGTCGCGGCTGGTTACCGTCAAAGTTACCGTCACGCGGTAAAGGCTGCTCCCGGTTTCAGCGGTCGCACAGTCGCCTGTCTTGGCCTGTTTTCAGGCGAGGCAAAACGCGCGCGCGTTGCCATTTGCCGCTGAATATCGCGCCCAGCGGGGAAAAGTTCTCCACATGCGAGGGCAGGCGGCTACCAGTGGCGCGCGGTTGCAGACTTTCGGCCCGCCCCCGGCTTCGATTTCCCTGCCTAAATACAAAGGCAAACAGGGTCAAAAGTCCTTCATGCCCATGCCCAGCCGCGCAAGAAAGGGTAGCAGGAAGGCTTCCTCACGTTCGGCTAGTTCGTTGTCGCGTTCAAGGTAGCGTTCAAACGTGCGCCAGTGCATGCCCTTGGGTTTGGAGGGTTCGCCGCAAAGGTCGCTGAAGGTGTCGCCCAGCTTGCGCCGGATGGCCCAGCGTTGCGCCATGATGCGGTCATAGCCGCCTACGCGCTGGCTGGCGTAGGTCGGTCGTGGCCGGATGGCCTCACGATGGCAAAATTGATTGATGCCGTGAAACTTGTATAGCTTCAACGCGCGCCGGTGGATGTACGGGCAACGGAAATACCAGCGCTTGCCGCCGTAGTGGCATGGCACGGTGTCCATGCCGATGGTGCAGGTAACGGGCTTGCGTTCGTCGGTGTCGCCGTCGGCGCAGGTGTAGTCCAGGGTCAAGGTGCCGGCTTCATGGTCGAGCGTGGACGTGTAACCAATGGCGCTGACTTCTTCGCCATCGTCGGTTGTCCAGTGCCAGCGTCCGCGCATGGTGGCGCCTTCACGCAATGCGCCCGACTCGAACATGCGGCGCAGGTCCAGACACAAGGCACCTTCGATGTGCGGTCGCCAGCCGCCCGGATAGCTCATGGTTGCACCCGTCCGCAGGTTTCGCCCATGTTTGACCTGTTTCCAGCCCTTCCAAAAAAGCCCCTTGGTATGGCAACAGTTACCTGTGTAGCCGTGGCAGCTACCGTGAAGGGCGGAAAAACGGCTTGACGGTAGCCGTGGCAGCTACCGTGAGGGGTGTTTTTGCTTATTTTTTGACCAGCACTGTATGCATGGCGGCTACCGTCGGTAGTCGTGACAGCTACCGTGATTTTTTTTCGGGCTGCCATCGCATGTACGCCTTGCGCGGGATGTTGTTGGGCGCGCCGGTGGATTCGTTTTCCAGCCGGTAGGAGGTGGCGTGTCGGGTCTTGCGATTGAAACCGCCCGGTGTTTCCACACTGACCCAGCCGCGTTCGATCAAGTCCGCAAAGGCGGCTTGAACGCGACGCTGGCCGATATGCAGGCGCTTCATGGCTTCGCGTTGGGACAGGAACACGATGTTGCCTTGTGATGGCCGGTACAACGCACGCAGTTCCACCAGCAACGCGCGCGCGTCCGTGTCCAAAGTCTGCCATGCGGCGGTGCGCATTTCGTGCGCGTACAGGCGAACGTGTGATTCGCCCCGCTTCTTTTGCTTGCTCATGCATCATCGCCTCCACTTGCCGGCAGGTGATAGCGGGCAATCTTGCTACGTTGGCCGTGACGGGCAGGGACAGTGATGGTTTCGGCCACAATCGGCCAGCCCATGCGGCGCAACTCGAATACGTCGGCGGCAAGGCGGCTGGTGCCGAAGTCGCGCCATGCTTCCATGCCTGTGAGCCTCTGACCGGCTCGCAGCGCGTCCAGTACGTCAGCCCTTGCCGTGCCCTTGCGCGGGTACTGGCGCGAGCTAGAATGGCGTGGCAGCCGTCCCATCAAGTCTGCATTCTCGGAACCCGCCCGGCACGGCGGGTTCTGTCGTTTCTGGTCAGTCATGCCGACACCTCGCGCTCAATCAGTGCGCGGATGTCTTCAACACGCCATGCGGTAGTGCGCGGCCCCAGCTTGATCGGCTTCGGGAACCGGCCAGCGCGAACGCCTGCCCACCATGTGGACGCGCTCACAGGGTAAATGGGCGGGATGGGCGGCTCAGCCTTGGGGTTGCCGACAATTTGCGACAGCCGGACAAAGCCGGTTTCGGGGAGTGTTGCAGCCATATCGCATTCCTTTGGCCTTGGTCGGCCGGTGGTGGATGTGGCTACTCATTATTCGCATGCGCGAGCGTTGCAACAGGACAGAAAAACGTGTTTTCGAAAAAAAATGTCCGCTATCGCTAGAAAGCGAAGCCGGCGGTGTCAGCGTCGCTTTGTGCCGATACTCCCGTTCGCGCTTGATAGCGCCGTACTTGCTTGCGTACGGTTTCTTCGTCTACTTGATTTGCAGCGGAAAGCTTTAGCGCAACGTTCGCCAAGGTCGCCAATTCTGGAAACGGTATCGCCATGTCTTGGCGAGCTAGATTTTCGTACAGCGTGCAGGTGAAATAGACGAGCTTCGCGCTTGGTTGGCGCGCATGTGTGAGAGGTTTGCTTGATGCAAGGCCCAGCCTCCAATCCCAACCATCGTCCCAATGTGTCCAGTCGATGACTTCTTGCAGCATGTCGAAAAGTTCGCTTTCTGGGTACGTCCACGGCAGCTTGTGTGCGCCATCCTCGTCAACGTAATAGGCGACAACGTGCCCCATTTCGTCGTCCCCCCACGTGGCAAGGTCGCGCGTCACAACGTCAGCCAGCTTATCTGGGTCGATAGCGTCGCCCATGGTGTGCCCCGTGTATGCGGCCGCATTTGCCGAATACCGGGTGCCCCGTAGTAGTTGGATTAACGCCTCGGTGTGGTGTCTGACTTTCCGAAAATAGTCAGCGCGTTTGGTTTCGGTCATGTCCCCCGGCTTGCGTGGCAGAGTCAGTGCGCGCTCAACGTCAAAACACAAGGTTGACGCGCCCAAATGCTCTGGATTCTTTGCATTCTGGCGAGCCGACAGAAACCATTCCCAGACGCTCCGCATGCGCGTATCAGTGGTTAATCTTCCATAGGTTCCGCGCATGTGCGCCGGAAGCTTCGGGCCGCATTTCCGAAGCCAAGCTACTAAGTCCGCAGGTATCCAGTTCGGAAAATGGACGGGAAACAGTTCACGGTCGCTGTTTTTGTCAGCCGACATGGCGCACCTTTCTTGCGCCCTTTCAGAAAGGCACCACGGCAACAGGTGAAAGGTGACCCCGCGTTCGGCCCGTCGGCCTAGCCGTGGCGATTCGGTTATACGCGCGCCTGTGTCTTGCGTGACTGTTTGCGCTTCGGCGTCAGTGACAAATGCAGCTCGCAGCCCACGGCATCGGCATAGCGGCGCAGGGTAGCGACGGAGGGGGCGTGCTTGCGGCTGCCCGCGCTTGCTTCCAGTCGTGCCACGCTTGCTTGCGCAATGCCCATGCGTTCGGCCACGTCGGCTTGTGTCAGGCCCGCCGCCGTGCGTGCGCGCAGCAGTTCGCCCAGTGCGGCGAATTCGTCGGCCAATGCATCGTAGGCTTCGGCAAAGCCGGGGCGCTTCATCCAGCGGCGTTTGGTGGCTTCCAAGTCCAGGGGGACAGGGTTGTAACGGTCGGGTTTCATGGTTTGACTTCCTTCAATCGTGCGCGCGCGGTGTCAAGCTCGCGCTTCGGTGTCTTTTGGGTTTTCTTGGTGAAGGCGTGTAGCACCACAATGCGTTGCCCGACCGTGGTGCAGTAGAGCGCGCGCCCGATGCCTTCGCGGCCTTTGGCACGAATCTCGAACAAGCCGCCGCCCATGGCGCGGGTATGCGGCAAGCCAAGGTCTGGCCCGTGTTCCTGTATTGCTTCCACGATGCGCAAGTACCCGGCCCGTATCCCGGTCGGCCATGCTTCCACTGTCGCCGCAACCTTGTGGTTGTAGTAGCTCAGTTGCCATGTGGGCATTATAGCATCCTTGTTATGGCGTTGCCTTGCGCTTGAACGGCAGCACGTCGCCACCCGCGCGCAGGGCGTCCAGATAGTCGGCCCAACTTTGCATCATCTTGCGTCGCTCGGGCAGGTGTGCCGTGCGGTTGTAGGCGCGCCCGTTGGGGTCTTTCACGGCATGGGCTAGTTGGTGTTCGATGTAGTCAGGGCGGTAGTGCAACAGTTCATCCAGCATGGTTCGAGCCGTCGCGCGGAAGCCGTGGGCGGTCATGGTTTCTTTGGCGTAGCCCATGCGGCGCAAGGCGGCGTTGATGGCGTTGTTGCTCATGGGGCGCTGGCGCGAGCGTGCGCCGGGGAACACGTATGGCCCTTGTCCGGTCAGCAGGTGCAATTCCCGGAGGATGGCCACGGCTTGCTCTGACAACGGTACAGGGTGCGATTGGCGCATCTTCATCTTGCCTGCCGGGATGTTCCATTCGGCGGTGTCAAAGTTGATTTCCTGCCACTCGGCATGGCGCAGTTCGCCGGGGCGTACAAACAGCAGGGCGGACAGCTTCAACGCAGCGCGCGTCACGGGGTCGCCCGCGTAGCCTTCGATAGCTCGCAACAAGCCGCCCAGTTCAGCCGGGTCGGTGATGGCAGCATGGTGACGCTCAGGCGGTGATGTCAACGCACCCTTGAGGTCGGCCACGGGGTTACGTTCAGCGCGCCCGGTGGCGATGGCGTAGCGCATGACCTGCCCGCAGGTCTGCAATACCCGGTGTGCCGATTCCACGGCTCCGCGTTCCTCGATGCGTCGCCCGACTGCCAGAAACTCCGGGGCGGTCAGTTCGGCAATGGGGCGGCCTCCGATGTAAGGCCATACGTCGTTGGTTTGCCATGCCTCCACTTTCTCGCGGTAGTGCGGCACCCACGTTTGCTTGCCCAGCCACTCGCGCGCGACCACCTCAAAGCTGTTTGCTGCCCGTTCCTGTCCGGCAGCCTTTTCGGCCTTGCGCGCTTGACCGGGATCAACACCAGCGGCCAGCAGCTTGCGGGCGGCGTCACGCTTGGCGCGCGCGTCGGCAAGGCCAGTATCGGGGTAGGTGCCCATGCTCAGGGTCTTGCGCTTGCCGTTGTGACGGTAATCGAAGCGCCACCAGCGGGAGCCGTTGGGGTTGAGCCACAGATACAGCCCCTTTTCGTCGGTCAGCCGCTTGCGTTTGGCCTCTGGGCGCGCGTTCCTGATGGCGGTGTCGGTAAGTGGCATGACGGTAACTCCCTGTAACGGTAACCCGGTTCCCGTCAAAGTTACCGTCATTCGTGCCCGGATTGCAATGCACAACGTTGGACGGTAGCGGACAAGAAAAAGGCCGGAGCCCTTGTTTTTGCTTGGGTTTCCGGCCTTTGTTGCGTCTGCTTGGACGCTGTATTGGTGGAGGTGGCGGGATTCGAACCCGCGTCCGAAGGCGTTTGACGCCCGGTACTACATGCTTAGCCTACCGTTGAGTCTCGTTCCGCAGTAGCACGGTCGGCAAAGCGCACCGCGGAACCAGCCTGCTTGATTTAGCCGTATGCCGACAGGCGGCGGCGGTCCGGCGATCCCGTGATAATGACCCTACACCGACGAGCACGAGCACAAGTGGGTTCGGGGCTAGGCCTTAAGCGGCCAGAGCGTAATTGCTGTCGTTGGCAATTATGAGTTTTGCGGCTGGTTTAACGAGGAAAGCTGCCCCCTCGGCATGCACCAAGCCATCGCACTACCCCCGTCGAAGCCAGAAACACCCCCGGGGAACGATTG
>DASSTF010000014.1:0-6273 GCA_035708045.1 Rhodanobacteraceae bacterium
CCGATGGGGCTCAGCATCGAGCCGGCGTTGACGGCCAGCGCTTCGAGAATGACCAGTCGCGACACCGGCAGCCGATCCTGACGACCCAGTGCCAGCGTCAGCGGCACCATCAGGAACAGGCTGACGTCGTTGGTCAGCACCGTGGCCAGCAGGGCGCTGGTCACGACCAGGGTGAGACCGACGCCGCGCACGGAATGGAGCCGGGGCAGCAAGGCTTCGGCGCCGCGTTGCGTCCAGCCGCTGTCGCTGATGCCCTGGATGGCCACCATCAACCCGGTCAGCCCGGCCAGCGTGGGCCATTCCAGCCAGTCCAGCCATGTACTCGGTGCGCGCGGATCGATGCATGCCAGCAACAGGGCCAGCAACACAAACCCGGCCAGCAAACGCTCGCGGATCAGCCAGCGCCGAACGGTCAACCGCAAGCGCATGGATGCGGCCTTTGACGCCTCATGCGCCGGATGCGGTCTGATGGCCATGCTGAACCCAGCCCCACTGCGAAATCCCGGTGTTTGCCAGCTTCACGTCCCACTCACCCCGGCTTGAGTTTAATTTCACGAGCACTTCAAGTGATACAAGGTGAGACGCACATGGCCGCGAGCGACAAGGGAGGGTTGATTCTGTTGATCGAGGATCAGCAGGATACAGCCGCATTGGTGGGTGAGTACCTCGGACAACGTGGCTATGGCGTCGATTATGCGTCGGATGGCGCCACTGGTCTGCGGCTCGCCGTCAGTGGCAACTACGACGTCATCGTACTGGACTTGAGGCTGCCCGACATGGATGGCCTGGATGTCTGCCGGCAGCTGCGCCAGCAGAGGGACCGGCCCGTGCCGATCCTCATGGTGACCGGACTGGACAGCGTCGACGCCAAGGTTGTCGGGCTGGATGCCGGCGCTGACGACTACCTCACTAAGCCTTTCCAGATGCGCGAAATGGAAGCGCGCCTGCGCGCGTTGATCCGGCGCAGTCGGCACAAGGTTTCCAGCCACGTCTACACCGTCGGTGACATGGTGCTCGATACCGGGATCATGCAATTGACGCGAAGCGGACGGCGGCTGCCGGTATCACCCATAGGGCTCAAGCTGCTGACCATCCTGATGCGCGAATCCCCCCGTGTGGTGACGCGTGGCGACATCGAGCGCGAAATATGGGGCGACCAGTTGCCCGATTCCGATACCTTGCGCTCGCACCTCTACAACCTGCGCAGGGTCATCGACAAGCCGTTCGACAAGCCGCTGCTGCATACCATCCATTCGGCGGGTTACCGCCTGGCGGATCTGCAGATGCGGGGGCCGTAAGGAAGTTCTGGCGGATTGCGGTCGGGTTCGGGCCTCACTCGGAAGGCCGTTCGCGCACCGGATGCTTGGACAATTTGCGCTGCAACGTGCGGCGATGCATGCCCAGGCGGCGCGCGGTTTCGGAAATGTTGCCGTCGCATTCGGTGAGCACGCGCTGGATGTGTTCCCACTCCAGACGGCGCAACGGCAACGGCGCGCCGGGCGCTTCGGCCAGATCCTCTTCGTCGGCCTGGCCGCCATCGCCGTCGAGCAGGGCGCGCGCCACGGCGTCGGCGTCCACCGGCTTGGCCAGATAGTCGTGGGCGCCGCGCTTGATGGCTTCCACCGCCGTCGCGATGGAGGCGTAACCGGTCAGGAGCAGGATGCGCATGTCCGGCACGATGGCTTTCAGATCGGGAATCAGGCGCAGGCCATTGTTCTCGCCCAGCTTGAGGTCGAGCACGCAGGACGACGGCCGTTGCCTGCGCGCGGTGACGATGGCGCTGTCGGCGTCACGCGCCGTTTCCACCGTGAATCCGCGTGAACCCAGCGCGCGCGCCAGCACATGCGAAAAAGTTTCGTCGTCGTCGACGATCAGCAGTTTGTGCAGTTCCTCGTTCATGCAGGCAGTTTACTACCCATCGCCGGGGCCCATCCTGCGGCTCGCTCTTACGGACGCATTACCGACAACGGCAACCGCAAGCGGATCTCGCCGCCATGCTCGGTGTTGCTCGCCTTCAGTTCGCCTTCCAGGCGTTCGGCCGTGGCCTCGGCCAGGGCCAGGCCAAGGCCCAGGCCGGTGTGCTTGCGCGTGTAGCCAAGGTCGGCCAGTTCTTCGGTGCCGACGAAGCCCGGACCGCGGTCGCCGACGGCCAGTTCCAGCCAGGTGCCGTCGATGCGCGCCTGCAGCGTGACCTGTTGGGAGCCGTTCTGCGCGGAGGCGTCGGCGGCGTTGTTGAGCAGGTTGAGCAGCGCGTGGCGCAGCCCGGCCTGGATGGCCAGTTCGGTATCGCCGATGCCTTCGGCGGGCTGGAAATCCACCTCCGCCTCGGGTCGCAGCAGGCGGAAGCGCTCCAGGCAGCCATGCAGGAAATCGCGCAAGGTGGATTGCTCCGGCTTCTGCGAAAGCTGCGCCTTGCCGAAGGCCACCATCTCGCGCAGGCTGGCGCGGCAGCGTTCGATCTGGGTTTCCAGCAGGGCCAGGTCTTCGCTCAGGCGCAAGTCGTCGGCATGCTCGCGGCGTACCTCCGGCAGCAACGTGCGCATGGTCGAAAGCGGCGTGTTCATTTCGTGCGCCGCGCCGGCGGCCTGGGTGGCGATGGCGAGGATGCCCTCGTCGCGCAACGCGCGCTCGCGGATGCGTTGCACCTCGGCCTGCTGTTCGCGCAGGGCCGATGCCAGGCGGTTGATGAACACGCCGAGGATCAGCGCCATGATCACGAAGTTGGTCGCCATGCCGGCAATGTGCAGGCGGAATCCGTCCACGGGGCGCGGCATGGGCAACGGCACGTAGAGCCACAACAGCACCAGATAGGCCAGCCCCGACAGCGTGGCCACGGCCATGATGCCGCGCCGCGGCAGGGCCGCGGCGGACAGGGCGATCGGCACCAGCAGCAGGCTGATGAAGGGATTGCTGGCGCCGCCGGTGAAATACAGCAGATAGCTCAGTACCAGCGTGTCCACGGCGATGTGGCCGACGGCTTCCCATTCGCCGATCGGCCATGCGCTTTGCAGCCGCCAGCATGCCACCACCGCGAATACCGTCAGTACGCCGATACCGACGAACAGATACAGCTCGGCAATGGCCAGCCCCAGCACTTGCGCCACCACCAGCACGGCCGCGCTTTGTCCGGCAATCGCGTACAGGCGCAGCCAGGCCAGCGAGCGGACCAGCGCGCGCGGCCCGGTGCGTGGTGGCATCTCTGAAACGGGCATGGCGTGAAGTGGCCGCCGCCGGTTCGCAACGGCGGCCTTGGTTTTACTCTTCCGAGCCGATGGTCGGCAGCGGCGAATCGGTGCCCCTGTTGTGTTCGTAATGCTGCGCATCCAGGCGCTTCATCAACGGCAGCACGGCCAGGGCGATGAGGGTGCAGATCACGCCGGCCACACCCAGCCAGAAGAACAGGCTGGTATACGTGGGCATGGTGGTCGTGAACAGCTGTTCGTTGAATTGATGCAGCATGGCTTGCGCGTTCTGCGGCAACGAGGAGAAGGTGGGCAGGTGTGCCTGGGTGGCAATCTCACCGGCTTTCTTGGTGCCCTCGATCCATTTGCGGAAATCTTCCAGGCTCAACGACATGATGGCCGGATAGCTTGCCTGCACCTGTGCGATCACCGGTGCGCTCGTATGTGCAACGATGTCCTTGATGTTGTTCGGCACGCTGGCGATGGTCGACACCACGCCGCCCAGATATTGCGACACGCCCGAAGCCACGAAGTAGGCGCCCATCATGAAGCCGCCCATGCGTGCCGGCACGTAGCGCGCGATCATGGCCAGGCCCAGGCCCGATACCAGCAATTCACCCAGAGCGCCGAATCCGTAGCCCCACCACATGATCCACCAGCTGGTGCGGCCCGGCTCGGTGGTCACGTAGCCGGCGGCGCTGTAGACGAAGAAGCCGATCGCCACCGCGACGAAACCCAGCGCGAATTTGGCGGCCACCGACAGATCGCCCTTGCCCTTGCTGGCGCGCGTGTAGATCAAGGCCAGGATCGGGCTCAGGATGAAAATCCAGATCGGGTTGAAGGCCTGGAACTGCGCAGGCGACCAGGCGAACGGCGTCCAGCCGAACAGGTTGAACGTGAGATCCACGTTGCGCAGCGCGAACAGGTTCAGCGAGGTCGACATCTGCTGGTAGAAGATGAAGAAAAATACCGTCTGGATGGTCAGCACCAGGGCCGCGGCCAGGCCGGCGCGCTCGCTCTTCTCGCTCTTGCTGATGAGGTAGACGAAGATGCCCAGTACCGTGGCGGCGGCGGCGTACACAAAGATGCGCGCCACATTTTCGTACTGCAGGATGTAGGCCGAAATGAACACCGCGCCCACGCCGCACAGCAGCACCAAGCCCAGCTTGCTCATGTTCACGCGGTGGTGATCGGGCTCCGAGCCGATGTGCTTCAGGGTGTGGCGCATGGCCAGGTAGTTGAACAGGCCGACGATCAGGCCCACGCAGCACACGGCGAAAGCGGCGTGCCAGCCCAGTTCGCTGCCGTAATGCGCGTTGACGTAATCCTTGATCCACGGCGTCAGCAGCTGCGAGATCATCGAGCCGACATTGACCGCCATGTAGTAGATGGTGAAGGCGCTGTCGATCTTGGAATCGTCGCCCTCGTAGATCTTGCGCACCAGGTTGCCGGCGTTGGCCTTGAACAGGCCGTTGCCGACCACGATCACGCCCAGCGAGCAGAACAGGAACCACACGCTCTGCCCGGGGACCGACATCAGGGCATAGCCCAGCGCCAGCACCATCGCACCCATCAGCATGGTGCGGCGGGTGCCGAGAATCTTGTCGCCGACCCAGCCGCCGAAGGCCGGGGAAACATAGATGAGCGCCGCCGCGGCGCCCCAGGTCAGCGTGGCGCGATGATCGGCAAAACCGAGCCGCTCCACCATGTAATACACGATGAGCGCCTGCATGCCGTAATAGCCGAAGCGCTCCCACATCTCGATCAGGAAGACGGTCGAGAACGAGCGCGTCTTCGAGACTGGCAGGGTTGTTGTTGTCATGAAACTTTCCGCGGATGGTTGAACAAATGGCGCCGCGGCCAGTGAACCGTGGAGCCCCTCCCCAGGCAACGTCGAAAAACGTTGCCCCCAAAAGTTGTCGTGCACTGGGCACGACTGCCCAAGGGTACCTTATGGCGACAGGTTATGGCACGTTCGCGACATTTGGCAGCGTCAGACTGAGGAAGTCGTGATTTGCGCAGGGCCGCATGCTCCCGGATAACGCCGCCTGTGGCATCATGCGGCGTTGATCGGAACAGTGGAAAACATCTCATGGCCAGCACCGAACGCCGCGGACTCAAACAGATTTGGTGTGCCTTCGGGTGGTCGATGAAAGGCCTCAAGGCAGCCATACGCTACGAAGCTTCGTTTCGGCTGGAGTTGTATATGGCCATCGTGGTGGTGCCGCTGGGCCTGTGGCTTGGCGATGGCCCCATCGAAAAGCTGCTGTTGGGCGGCTGCCCCCTGTTGGTGCTGTCGGCCGAGTTGCTCAATTCGGCCATCGAGACCGTGGTGGACATGGTCAGCCCCGAATACCACGAGCTGGCCGGTCGCGCCAAGGACCTGGGTTCGGCCGCCACCTTCATGATGATGTTGCTGGTGCTGCTGACCTGGGGACTGATCATCGGTTACCGGTTTTGGTAACCATTACCTCTCATGTCATGTGTAGGAGCCTGCCTGCAGGCGATGGTTGGATTATTCCGTAGATCGGGCCATCGCCTGCAGGCAGGCTCCTACAGGCCCTCAGCGAACCACGTAGGTCGGGCACTGCCCGACATTGCTTCCGGGACGCGCGGCAAACTCACGTTTCGCGGATGTCGCCATCCAGATAGAGCCACACGCCATCCTCGCGCACGAAGCGGCTCAGCTCGTGCAGCCGCTGCGCACGACCGCCGCCGATGCGAAAGCGCGCCACGAATTCGACGTGCGCATGATCGGCATCGTCCTGTCCATGTCGGCGCACCGTCAGGCCCAGCCATGTCGTGGCCGTTGGCTGCGCCGTCAGGCGCAGCGAAGCCGGTCGGGTGTGCGGGTGCCAAGTCGCCAGCAGATAATCCTCGCGCTTGAGGACGTAGGCGCTGTAGCGGGCCCGCATCAATGCTTCGGCATCGGTTGCCGGAATGCCGTCGTGCAGCAGACCGCAGCACCGGGCGTAACCGTCGGGATTGCCGCAGGGGCAGGGTGTGGATGTGTCGATGGAAGTCAGCTGACCGCGGGCACGTGGTTGTCGCATGCCGCCATGATGCCGCAGCGGCGGCACAAGCGCACCCT
>DASSTF010000015.1:0-5010 GCA_035708045.1 Rhodanobacteraceae bacterium
CTCGTGCACCATGAAGCTGAACGCGACCGCCGAGATGTACCCGATCACATGGCCCGAATTCGCGTCGCTGCACCCGTTCGCGCCGCGCGACCAGGCAGCGGGGTACACGGAGCTGTTCGATCGGCTGTCGTCGGCGCTCGCCGAGATCACCGGCTTCGCCGCGGTGTCGCTGCAGCCCAACGCCGGGTCGCAGGGAGAGTACACGGGGCTGCTCGTGATCCGCGAGTACCATCGCTCGCGCGGCGAGGGGCACCGCGACGTCTGCCTGATCCCGCAGAGCGCGCACGGCACCAACCCGGCGAGCGCCGTCATGGCGGGGATGAAGGTCGTGGTGGTGAAGAGCACCGAGCAGGGGGAGATCGACGTCGCCGACCTGCGCGCCAAGGCGACGGAGCACGCGGCCAGCCTCGCGGCGCTGATGGTGACGTATCCGTCGACCCACGGCGTGTTCGAGGAGAGCATCCAGGAGGTCTGCCGGATCGTGCACGAGCACGGCGGCCAGGTCTACATGGACGGCGCGAACATGAACGCGATGGTCGGGCTGGCGCGGCCGGCGGGGATCGGCGCCGACGTCTGCCATCTCAACCTGCACAAGACCTTCTGCATCCCGCACGGCGGCGGCGGCCCCGGTGTCGGCCCGGTCGCGGTGAAATCGCATCTGGCCAAATTCCTTCCCGCCACTTCGCCCGATGCCGACAGTGGCGTCGGCATGGTTTCCGCGGCGGCCTTCGGCAGCGCCTCCATCCTGCCCATCAGCTGGATGTACATCACCATGATGGGCCGCCAGGGGCTCAAGCGCGCCAGCCAGATGGCGCTTTTGAACGCCAACTACATTTCCAGACGTCTGGCGTCGCACTACAAGACGCTCTACACCGGCCGCAACGGACTGGTCGCGCACGAGTGCATCCTCGACCTGCGCCCGCTCAAGGACGCTTCCGGCGTCGAGGCCGAGGACGTCGCCAAGCGCCTGATCGACTTCGGCTTCCACGCTCCGACCCTGAGCTTCCCGGTCGCCGGCACACTGATGGTCGAACCGACCGAATCGGAATCCAAGGTCGAACTGGATCGCTTCTGCGACGCCATGATCCAGATCCGCGAGGAAATCCAGGCCATCGCCGACGGCAAACTCGACCGCGACGACAACCCGCTCAAGAACGCCCCGCACACCGCGACGCAAGTCGGCGCCAGCGAATGGACCCACGCCTACCCGCGCGAACTGGCCGCCTTCCCGCTGGCCAGCCTCAAGCAGCAGAAATACTGGCCGCCCGTCGCCCGCGTCGACAACGTGTTCGGCGACAAGAACGTCTTCTGCAGCTGCGTGCCCACCAGCGACTTCAAGGACGAGCCCGAAGCCTTCAGCGAGCCCAACGTGGCCTGATCGCTCACCCCGCATCTGCCTGCGCGCCCTCCGCCATATAACGCATTGCGTTATATGACGGAGGGCGTTATAGTTATTGCATGATTCAAAACTTTGCGGACAAGGAAGCCGAAAAGATCTGGCACGGCAATGGCTCGCGTCACTTGCCATCCGACATCCAGACGGTGGCTCGACGCAAGTTGCGCATGCTCAACAACGCCGCTTCCCTGAACGATTTGCGGGTTCCTCCGGCAAACCGGCTGGAACCCCTCAAAGGCAAGCGCAAGGGACAACACAGCATGCGGATCAACGGCCAATGGCGCATCTGTTTTCGCTGGAAAAACAACGACGCATACGACGTGGAGATCGTCGACTACCACTGACGGACTCGAACATGAAACATCTGCCCAACATCCACCCCGGCGAAATCCTCCTCAAGGAATTCCTCAACCCGCTCGAACTCAGCCAGAATGCCCTGGCTCGCGCCATGGACGTGCCGCCACGGCGTATCAACGAAATCGTGCTGGGCAAGCGCGGCATCACTGCCGACACCGCTTTGCGGCTGGCCGCAGCCCTCGGCACCAGCGAACGCTTCTGGCTTGGTCTGCAGGCCGACTTCGATCTCGAAGAAGCGCACAAGCATCTCGACAACAAACTGTCGAAAATCGAACGCGTGGCCGCCTGAGCCCACAAACCCGTCTGGCAGGAACCCGCCCGCGGGCGGGCAGGATGAATGCAGAGGTATGAAACGCGCATGACCATCGCCATGACCGACTTCGCCCGTCGGCGGCTGTTTCCCCGTGACGGCCGGCGCAACGGTATCCGGGATTGCACCGCCGAAGCTTTCGTCGACCACCTCAACCGGCACGAGCCGATCAAGGTACTGGATGGTTACGCGCCGTTCTGCAAACTGCCGGTACACGAAAACTGGACGTCCACCCGCGCCACCGCCGTCGCCATCACGCCCGACAACCGGCACCTGCTGCGTTCGGCCTACGAGGCCCGTTCGCGCGAGGAATTGCCGGTGTTGAACCGCTGGTTCGAAGGCGTCGAGCCGCCCGTGGCGCGCTACATCCTGCCGATCCTCTACAGCCGCGAGCAGATCGAAAAGGAAGGCAACCACGTGGACGCCGATTGGGGCATCGTCGGTTGCCTATACACCATGGCTCCTGCGGAAATCCCGATGGCACCGATCACCATGCTGCGCAATGCGCTGGGCGTGGAAGAAGGCGGCTCCGGCGTGTCTATCGACCGCCAAGCCTACGCCCTGAGCGTCGCCTTCTGGGACACCCACGCCAACTGGCGCGGCTGATCCCTCTCCCGCTGTTGGTGTAGGAGCCTGCCTGCAGGCGATCCAATTTGCCGTATGTCCATTCGCCTGCAGGCAGGCTCCTACAGCGGGTAGCGGGGTTTTCCGATAGTGCGGCATTTCCGGCAATGGCATGGTTGCCGACATGGACAAGAAACCGGGCCACCGCGCGCTTCGTGCCGGGCGTATATCGCAACAGAATGGCATTTATCTGGTGACATTCGTGACCCAGGAGCGCAGGCCGATTTTTCGTGATTTTCATCTCGCATGCGCGGCCTGCGCGACATTTGCAGGCAGTGCCAATCAGGAATTGGCGACATTGCTGGCGTGGGTGTTGATGCCGGATCATTTCCACGGGCTGATCCGCCTGGACGCGAACCGTCCGCTGCCGCGCGTTGGGCAACGCATGAAGTCCGCAGCGTCCAAGGCATGTCGTGCACATCAGCCCGGCATCGCCATCTGGGCCCGCGCCTTCCATGATCACGCGTTGCGTAAAGACGAAGATCTGCGTCATGCGGCCCGCTACCTCATCGCCAATCCGATTCGTGCAGGCTTGGTGGAACACGTGCACGATTATCCGTTCTGGGATGCCGTCTGGCTATAACCGTCACGTTCGGTGTGTTGTAGGAGCCTGCCTGCAGGCGACCGATGCTTGAGGTTTCATCTCAGTTCGAGACTGGTCGCGAGCAGGCTCGCTCCTACAATTTGTCCAATTGGTCGATCGCGTCAGTTCAGCAACAAGCGGTTCATGCGTTGGACAAAGGCTGCCGGATCGGCCAGCGGGGCGCCGGCGGTGAGGTTGGCCTGATCCAGCAGAAGCCGCGCGATGTCACGTTGCCTGTCGGCATCGGTTTCGCTTTCCACGCGCTGAACCAGCGGATGTTGCGGATTGATTTCCAGGGTCGGTTTGGATTCGGGCACCTCCTGCCCGGCCTCGCGCAGCAGACGCGCCAGATGCGGCGCCATGTCGTAGGCACCCAGGATCAGGCAGGACGGGGAATCGGTTAGGCGCGCCGACACCTTCACGCCGTCGACCTCGTCGCCCAGCAGGTCCTTGATCTTTTTCACGAGCGGTTCGGCGGCCTTGTCGGCTGCTTCCTGCTGCTTCTTGTCGGCTTCGCTGAGCGGCAGTTCGCCCTTGGCCACGTTCTTGAGCGGCTTGCCTTCGTACTCGTTGAGGTAGCCGAGCATCCATTCGTCGATGCGGTCGTACATCAGCAGCACTTCGATGTCCTTCGCCTTGAACGTTTCCAGCTGAGGACTGCCGATGGCGGCCTTGTAGCCGTCGGCGGTGACGTACCAGATGTCGGTCTGATCGGCCTTCATGCGGCCAAGGTAATCGTCCAGCGACACGTTCTGCGCGGCGCCCTCGCCCTTGGTGGAGGCAAAGCGCAGCAGCTTGGCGATGCGGTCGCGATTGCCGGGGTCTTCGACGATGCCTTCCTTGAGCGTGTTGCCAAAGGCCTTGTAGAAAGTGGCGAATTTTTCCGGTTCGCTGTTGGCCAGCTTTTCGATCAGATCGAGCACGCGCTTCACGCACGAGGCCTTGATGCGCTCGACCTGACGGTTGTGCTGCAGGATTTCGCGACTGACGTTGAGCGGCAGATCGTCGGCATCGACCACGCCGCGCACGAAGCGCAGGTAGTTGGGCAGCAGTTCCTCGGCCGCATCCATCACGAACACACGCTTGATGTAGAGCTTGAGCCCTTTGCGCTCGTCGCGCGCGCCCATCATCAGGTCGAACGGCGGTTGCGACGGCAGATAGAGCAGCGTGGTGAAACTCTGCGCGCCTTCCACGCGATTGTGCGACCAGGCCAGCGGGTCGTTGAAATCGTGACCCATGGATTTGTAGAAGGCCTTGTAGTCGTCCTCGGAAATATCCGCTTTGGGTTTGGTCCACAAGGCCGAGGCATCGTTGACGACTTCCCACTCGTCGGTCGGCTTGCCGTCCTTTTCCTTCGGCATGCGGATGGGGAAAGCCACGTGATCGGAATATTTGCCGATCAGCGAACGCAGCTGCCAGCTCTTGAGGAACTCGTCCTCGTCGGCCTTCAGATGCAACACGACAGTGGTGCCGCGCGTGGCGCGTTCGACGGTTTCGAGCTGGTATTCGCCCTTGCCGTCGCTTTCCCATTTCACGCCCTCGGCCTCGGCAAGGCCGGCACGACGGCTGAGTACGGTGACCTTGTCCGCCACCACGAAAGCCGAATAGAAGCCCACGCCGAACTGGCCGATCAGGCGCGCATCGGCCTTCTGCTCGCCGCTCATGGCTTCCAGGAATCGCCTGGTGCCCGAACTTGCGATGGTGCCGATGTTCGCCACCACCTCGTCGCGGGACATGCCG
>DASSTF010000016.1:0-10425 GCA_035708045.1 Rhodanobacteraceae bacterium
ACTCCGGGCTTCCTGCCCTCCGCCCTTCGGGCCGGCTGCGCCGTTCAAACGCGTTCCTGACGCGTTTGTGGTTCGTTTCTCTTGGGCACGCAAGAGAAATGAACGAGCGCCCGCAGGGCGCGATACCGCCGCCAGGCGAAACAAGCGCCCACAAGACAGAACACCCCCAAGAACCAACAACACAAACCAGAAAAGTCACCCACGCAAAAGCCGCGCGGGAAACCCCACGCGGCTTTTCGTCACATTGCTATGTGATGAAGCTTATTCGGCGGCGTCGGCAGCCGGAGCTTCGACCTTCTCGGCCTTCTTCGCCTTGGCGGCCGGCTTCTTTCCGGCGGCCTTCTTGGCGGCCTTGGCCTCGGCGGCTGCGGCGATGTCTTCCTTGATGCGGGCGGCCTTGCCTTCCAGACCACGCAGGTAGTACAGCTTGGCGCCGCGCACCTTGCCCTTGCGCTTCACTTCGACCGAATCGATGGTCGAGCTGTGGCTCTGGAAAACACGCTCCACGCCGGTGCCATGCGAAATCTTGCGCACGGTGAAGGCCGAATGCAGACCGCGGCTGCGCTTGGCGATGACGACACCCTCGAACGCCTGTACGCGCTCGCGGTTGCCTTCCTTCACCTTCACGTTGACCACAACCGTGTCGCCCGGGCCGAAGTCCGGCAGCTGGCGGGTCATCTGCTCGGTTTCGAACTGTTCAATGATCTTGTTCATGGCACACCTGTAGGTTTGCGTTCAACCCTGACCGCGAGTAGCTGAGACGACCTTCCGTGATCGCACTTTTCAATTTTTTCTGGCCGCGAGGTATTCGCGGCGAAATTCGTCCAGCAAGGCGCGGGATTCGTCATCCAGCACGCATTGCGCCAGCAGGTCGGGACGCCTGAGCCAGGTCCGCCCCAGCGATTGCTTCCGGCGCCAGCGGCGAATGGCCGCGTGATCGCCCGATTGCAACACCGGAGGTACCAACCCCAATGCATCGTCCACCGGACGCGTGTAGTGGGGGCAGTCCAGCAGGCCGTTTTCAAACGAATCCTGCTCGGCCGACTGTGCGTCGTTCAACGCACCGTCCTGCAAACGACCGACAGCATCGATCACGACTGCCGCGGCCAGTTCGCCGCCGGACAGCACGTAGTCGCCGATGGAAAGCTCCTCGTCGACTTCATGCGCCAGCAAACGCTCGTCCACTCCTTCGTATCGCCCGCAAAGCAGGGTCAGTCGCGGCATGGCTGCCAGCTTGCGTACCCTGTCCTGCGTCAGCCTGGCTCCCTGCGGGCTGAGATAAACCACATGCGCCGGCTCGTCCGACGCTTGCCGTGCCGCGGCCAAGGTGGCGCGCAACGGCTCGATCATCATCACCATGCCGGGGCCGCCGCCAAAAGGGCGCGCATCCACGGTGCGGTAATTGTCCCGGGCGAAGTCGCGAGGATTCCAGGTTTGCACCTCGAGCAACCCGCGTTGCCGCGCCCGACCCACCACGCCGACATCGGCGCACTGGGCCACGAATTCGGGGAACAGCGTCACGACATCGATGCGCATGATTCCCTCATCCAGCCAGTGGCGACCGAAGCCGCCTGAATCAGAAGTCCGGATCCCAGTCGACGACGATGCGTCCGGCGGGGATGTCCACTTCCTTGACGTAATGCTCCATCACGAACGGCAGCAGATGTTCCTTGCCGCCGCCGCGCACCACCAGCACATCATTGGCGCCAGTGGCAACCAGATGGCTGACGCGGCCCAGCGATGCGCCTTCCATGGTGAACACTTCCAGGCCTTCGAGATCGGCCCAGTAGTACTCGCCCTTGGCCGGCGGCGGAAGCTGTCCACGGTCGACGAAGATGTCCTTGCCGACCAGCAATGCCGCCTGATCGCGATCTTCCACGCCGGGCAGGCTGGCCACCAGGCCTTTGCCCTGCTTCCTGCCGCGCACTCCGTCCACCGTGTCGATCTTGCCCGGCGCTGATTCGAGCAGCCAGGGCTGGTAGTCGAAGATGCGCTCACGCGGCTCGGTCCAGGATTCCAGCTTGACCTCGCCACGCACGCCGAAAACCCCGACGATGCGTCCCACCGGGACGCGCCGACCGGGTTCGGTCATGCTCAGGCCGCCTGATCCTGCTGCTTGCCGGCTTCCTTGACCAGTGCACGCACCTTGTCACTCATCTGCGCGCCCTTGGCGACCCAGGCGTTGACCTTTTCCACGTCCACCAGCAGGCGCTTGTCGGCGCCCGAAGCCACCGGGTTGAAGTAACCCAGACGCTCGATGTTGCGGCCGTCACGACGGCTGCGCTGGTCGGCGACCACGATGTGATAGAACGGACGGCCCTTGGCGCCGCCACGAGCCAGACGAATTCGAACCATATTCTTGAACTCCGATGTGCCGCGAATGCGGCCGCTGCATGTCGATGCACGCATAGGGAACGGGGCATTTTAGCGGATTTGTGGCAAAAAGAAAGGGGTGAGTGACGAGGGACGAGTAGCGAGGGCGCCTGCCACGTGCAGGGGTTGGGGGCGGGTGGCGGGGACGAAGCGGCGGAATGCGAGGCCAGCTTTTCTGGTCATCGCATGGGGGGCATGCCGCCCATGCCCTTCATGGCGCCGCGCATCTGGCGCATCAGGCCCTTGCTGCCGCCCTTGCCCAGTTTGGACATCATCTTGGACATCTGCTTGTACTGTTTGAGCACACGATTGACGTCGGCGGGCTGGGTGCCCGAACCACGCGCCACGCGGGCACGACGCGAACCGTTCAGCAGATCCGGGTGGCGGCGCTCCTTCTTGGTCATCGAATTGATGATGGCGACCTGACGCTTGAGTTCCTTGTCGTTGACGCGCGACTTGACCGCGTCCGGCACGCCGGACATGCCGGGCAGCTTGTCCATCAGGCCAGCCAGGCCACCCATGTTCATCATCTGCTCGATCTGGTCGCGCATGTCGTTGAGGTCGAAACGCTTGCCCTTGATGACCTTCTTGGCCAGCTTTTGCGCCTTTTCCTGATCGACCTTGCGCTCGACTTCCTCGACCAGCGACAGCACGTCGCCCATGCCGAGGATGCGCTGGGCCACGCGATCGGGATAAAACGGTTCCAGCGCATCGGTCTTTTCGCCGGCGCCGAGAAACTTGATCGGCTTGCCGGTGATGTGACGCACCGAAAGCGCGGCGCCGCCGCGCGCATCGCCGTCGGTCTTGGTCAGCACCACGCCGGTCAACGGCAATGCCTCGGCGAAGGCCTTGGCGGTGTTGGCCGCATCCTGGCCGGTCATGGAGTCGACCGTGAACAGGGTTTCGGCCGGATCCAGCGCCGCATTGAGCGCCTTGATCTCGGTCATCATCGCCTCGTCCACGTGCAGGCGACCGGCGGTATCGACGATCAGCACGTCGGCCATTTCGCGGCGCGCGGCAGCCACGGCGTCGTTGGCGATGTCGACCGGATCGGTGCCGGCTTTCGACGGGAAGAAGCTCACGCCGACCTGGTTGGCCAGCGTCTGCAACTGGTCGATGGCGGCCGGACGATACACGTCGCAACTGACCACCATGACCTTTTTCTTTTCGCGCTCCTTGAGAAAGCGCGCCAGCTTGGCCACGGTGGTGGTCTTGCCAGCGCCCTGCAGGCCCGCCATCAGGATCACGGCAGGCGCCTGCACGGCCAGATCCAGGGCGGCGTTGGATTCGCCCATCACCGCCGTCAGCTCGTCGCTGACCACCTTGACCAGCGCCTGTCCCGGCGTGAGGCTCTTGAGCACTTCCTGGCCGACCGCGCGCGCCTTGACGCGCTCGATCAGCGCCTGCACCACCGGTAAGGCGACGTCGGCCTCGAGCAAGGCGATGCGCACCTCGCGCAGCGATTCCTGGATGTTTTCCTCGGTCAGGCGACCCCGCCCGCGCAAGCGGTTGACGGTGCCGGAAAGACGTTGGCTGAGCGATTCGAACATGGACGATCAACGCGTAACAGTAAACGCGTGATTATAGCGGATACGCCGGATGCAAGCCGCTTTCCGCGTGCGCTCTTGATGAAGGAGCCAGCCTGCTGGCGATGGGAGAAATCGCCAACAAGCCGGCCTCTACGGTTTACGGCTGGGCCTTGATCCAATCCGCGATGACGTCGATGACCTGTGGCGACACCTTGCCCGGTTTTATGTAATCA
Source organism: Rhodanobacteraceae bacterium (assembly GCA_035708045.1). Lineage (GTDB taxonomy): Bacteria > Pseudomonadota > Gammaproteobacteria > Xanthomonadales > Rhodanobacteraceae > Oleiagrimonas. Next base: position 4,136 of record DASSTF010000016.1, read on the forward strand.
GCGACGGTGCCCGTCTTGCCAGCCTCCATGAACAAGTGGCTCAGGCCGGGAAACAAGTGGAACGCGACATTTTCCCGCCCGTCGAGCGCCTTCTTCCATTGGTCGAAATCCTTCTCCGGCGACACCTGGAAATCACTGCCGCCCTGCAGGATCAGCATGGGTCGCGACAGCGACTTGGCCACGGCCATCTGATGATAGTCGTGCAGGCTCAACCACCAGGTCTGCGGTGCATGGCCGAACGTTCCCTGCGGCGGGTGTTGCGGATCGGCCTTGTCGAGCAGAGCCCGTTCCGCCGCGATGGCCTTCAGGTTTGCCGCAATTTGGGTCTTGGACAGCCCCAGCCTGGTTCCCTGCTCACGCGCCTGCTCTTCCAACACCGTCAACAGCGACCTTGCCGGAGCCGCCAGCATGATGCCGCCTGCCGCCTGCGGGTCCCGCTTGAGCATGCGTGGCACCAGCAGCGCCCCTTCGCTGTGGCCCAACACGAACACACGACGCGGATCGACGGACTTCTGCTTCGCCAGCAGTTGCAATGCGGCAAGCGCGTCGTCGGTCACTTCGTCGTCCATCGTGAAATGCTTGTTGTCGGCCATCTTTTCCGGATAGACGAAGCCGCGCTTGTCATAGCGCAGACTCGCCACGCCGGTCCTGGCCAGACCCTCGGCAATGTCGCGGAACGGCTTGTTCGGCCCGATCGTCTCGTCCATGTCGCTTTGACCGGAGCCTTGAACCAGCACGACCGCCGGAAACGGCCCCTTGCCGGCGGGCAGGATCAAGGCGCCGGGCAGCGGGCCGAGTGGCGAAGGCACGCTCAGCGGCATGATGCGCACACCGTCCGGTTCGACCCTCGCCTTCACTTGCTGGTGCGGCTTGTTCTCGTGCTTCTTGGTCAAAGCCAGCAACTGCGCCATGGCCGACGCACCGCCCTGCTTCGATTTGCCTTCGAGGGACGCCAACATCGACGGCGGCACGAAACCAAAGGAGGTCAGCTGATCTTTGTCGTTGCAGGCAGTCACCGCATCCAGCTCGCCCTTGGCGAAAGTGAGCGGAGCCACCAGCGCCGCCTGCCCCTTCACCGTGCGCGGCGTCAGCTCGCCCAGTTTGCGGAAATCTCCGAACCGGGTTTCGAGGGCGCCCCACACACTCTCGAGTTTGTCCGGCGTGACCGCACCGGCAATGCCGGGCGCAAAATGCTCGACGGTCTGCTTGTACTGTCCATGCGTGAATGCCTCCAGCGCTGCTTGCGCATGAATCTTGCACTGCATGTCCGGGGTGGCCGCCCTCGCCGTACCGAATCCCAGGAATGCGCTCGCCATGAACCACACGGCGCTCCACATCATCAATTGCATGTTCATCTTCTCCTCCGTGTTTACGAGTGACGCCCTTCAAGGCACCGATAAATGACGAACGAATACACCATGGGTATCACCGCCGCGATCACCACGGCGGCGATCACCGGCCACAGCACGCCGCCGACCAGGGCGCCGATGATCAGTACCACGCCACCCAGCATGAATGCCCAGCCGCCCAGGCGATGCGTGCGTTCCCACACGGCATCGCTGGCCAACGTCCACGGCGTGCGGATGCCGACGAAGAAGTTCTTGCGCAGCTTGCCCATGTAGTTGCCCAGCACCATGAACAGTGCGCCCACGGCGAGCATCGCGACGAGCGGCACCGGCACGGCATAACTGGCACCGGCCAGGAGCGTGACCACGCCGATCACGAGTACGAATCCCTGGCTCACCAGCATCAGGGTGATGTAGACGCGAACGAACGGTCTGATCTCGAACCTGCGCGGCGAGATCAACGGCAGAAGCACCATCAGGATGGCCAGGCCCGCCATGGTCAGGGGAGCCATCGCCGCCGCCCAGAAACGCGGCAGATAGTCATCCACTTGGCCATGAATGTCCCAGTGACTGGGCACCCGGTTCGGCAAATGCGGATACAGCCACACCGCCACGCCGACCGCGACCAGGATGAAGATGGCCGAGACCACCAAGCTGCGCGTGAATTTCATTTCTTGCCTCCCAGGTTCGGGAAAAAGTCGATCAGCATCCGTGCCAGATCCTCGAGCACGGTGCTGTTGAGCGAATAGACGATGTGCTGGCCGCGCCGCTCGGTACGCACCAGGTCGGCGCGTTTGAGCACGGCGAAGTGATGCGACAGCGAGGCCGAGGTGATGTCGAAGCCTTCGCCAAGCTCGCCCGCCGTCAGCGAGCCACCCTGCAGACGCTTGAGGATCGCGCGCCGGGTTGGATCGGCCATGGCCTTGAATACTTCCTGCTGCTTCATGCGAGAGGTGACTCCCCGATGGATAACTAGATTATTAGACAAATATCTAATTATTGCAATACCTGTAAGGTCAGGCACTGCCCGCCATAGCCACAACGAATCCGTTCGCCCTGAGGTATCGAAGGGCAGTCTCCAAGCCTCCGCGCCACTCCTGGTTCGACACGCGCAGCGTATCCAGTGCGGGGCTTGTCGAAGCATCACCACGAACGGTGGAAGGCTGAGGCGAGACAAAAACCTCCGCCCTACACGTCCCGGCTCCCTGATGCGATGAGAACCATTCCTGTTTGCCCGATTCCTGTGCCACACTTGCACGACCATGCCGATCACGATTCTCGCCATCATTGCCATCGTGTTGTATTGCGGCGGCGCCACCTTGCTGGCCGCGCCCATGACCGGTTGCCCGCGCACCCCGCAACGCCTGGGACTGACTGCCGCCACCGTGGCCGTGCTGGCGCATGCCGCCATCCTGCTTGGCATGCATGGCGGACGGGTGGATCTGCATTTCTTTGCCGCGCTGTCACTCGTGGCTTTCGCGGTCGCCGCACTGACCCTGCTGGTCAACCTGTGGCGACCGGTTGCCGGCCTGGGCGTGATCGTGTTTCCGCTCGCCGCCCTTTTGCTGGCGCTGGATGTGTTCGTGGCGCCACCGACCACGCCGCATCCGCTGAACTGGCAGATCTCGCTGCACGTCGCCATCGCGCTGCTGGCGTACAGCGTGCTGTCCATCAGCGCCGTGCTGGCCATTCTGCTGGCGCTGCAGGAACACGCGCTGCGCAGCCACCGACCGGCCCGACTGGTGCGTTCGCTGCCGCCGCTGACGCAAACCGAAACCCTGCTGTTCCGCCTGATCGGCACCGGCTTCGCCCTGCTCACGCTGACCCTGCTCACGGGGGCGCTTTTCGTGCACAACGTCCTCGCCCAGCACCTGACGCACATCATCGTGCTCAGCGTGATCGCCTGGATCATCTTCGGCATCCTGCTGCTCGGCCGCTGGCGCTACGGCTGGCGCGGCGCGCGTGCGGTCAACCTGACGCTGATCGGCATGGCGGTGCTGGCGCTGGGTTTCTTCGGGTCGAAATTCGTGCTGGAAGTGATCCTGCAGCGCTCCATCTGACGCCTGCTCCATTCCACCGCACCTGACGGTCGCCAGGATGTGCATTTCGACATCCGGCCCGGCTGATCTGCATCATGGACAGCCATGCATCGCAAGCGCAGGCTGCGCCTCTACTCACACGCATTCGAGGGAGGCTCGCCATGGATTCAACCATGTATCCGCCGTCGACACGGGAACTGGCCGACAAGCGCCGCCGACTGGCACCCGAGCCGTTGCAGGCATTCAAGAAATTCAGCGCCGCCGTGTTCGCCGATGGCGCCCTGCCCCATGTCACCAAGCAGCTCATTGCCGTGGCGGTGGCACACACCACGCAATGTCCGTACTGCATCAAGGGACACACCGCCGAAGCGCTCAAACGCGGCGCCACCGAGGAGCAGATCATGGAAGCGATCTGGGTGGCGGCGGAAATGCGCGCCGGCGGAGCCTACGCGCATTCCGCGCTGGCGCTGGACACCATGCAGCGCGTCCACGCTCACGACAATACCTGAGAATCCAGCCGCCATGCCTGTCCGTTACGCCGCCCCGTCCGCCAATATCCTCGACGCCATCAACGACACACCGCTGCTGGAGATCGAAGGCATCTTCGCCAAGGCCGAATTCCTGAACCCGTCCGGATCGATCAAGGCTCGCATTGCCAAATACATGATCGAGAAAGCCGAGCGCGAGGGCCTGCTGAAACCCGGCGACACCATCGTCGAAGCCACCAGCGGCAATACCGGCAACGCCCTGTCGCTGGTTGCGGCGGTCAAGGGTTACCGTATGGTGGTGGTGATGCCGGCGGACTTGTCGAGCGAACGGGTGGCGATCTCGCGCGCGTACGGCGCCGAGGTGATGCTGTGCGGCAACTTCCACGTCGACCAGGCGCTCGAGCGAGCACGCGAACTCGGCCAACAGCCCGGCTGGTTCTGCCCCAGCCAGTTCGACTCGGAATGGAATATCGAGGAAAACCGCGAAGTGCTGGGCCCGGAAATCCTTTCCCAGCTGCCGGACGGACGCGTCCCCGATGCGCTGGTGCTGGGCGTTGGCACCGGCGGCACGCTGATCGGTGTCGGTCAGGCTTTCCGCAAGGTCAACCCGAACGTGCGGCTGTTCGCCATGGAGCCGTCCGAATCCTGCACACTGCTCTGCGGCGAAGTGGCCATGCACGACATCGAAGGCATTTCCGACGGCTTCGTGCCCGGCATCTTTCAGCGCAACGCGGCCGAGGTAAACGATTATCTGAGCGTTTCCAGCGCGGAGGCCGTGACCGCCATGCGCCACCTGGCACGCAGGCACGGCCTGCTCTGCGGCCCCAGCTCCGGCGCCCATCTGGTCGCGGCGAGGCGCGTACGCGAACAATTTCCGGCACTGCATACCGTCGTCACCGCCTTCTGCGACGAGGGCGAGAAATACCTGCACGAATATTTCATGCAGCCCGACACCGACACCAGCGTGGGGCCGCAGCACTTCGGCTGACCGCTCTGGCGATATCGACACCGGGGTTTTTCGGCTTCGGACGCGCACTGGAAATCATCCCGCAACGACCGGTGAATCAAATCGCGTAGGGCAGGTACTGCCCGCCTTGAAAGCTCCACAATGGCGGGCAGTGCCCGCCCCCGTATTATCCGCACGCATCCAGCGCATCGACCAGGCGCTCGACACCGATGATTTCGAGATCGCCGAGGCGCTTTTTCTTCGGCGCATTCGCCTTGGGCACGACGGCGTGCCGGAAGCCGTGGTGCGCGGCCTCCTTCAGGCGCTCCTCGCCATTCGGCACCGGACGGATTTCACCCGACAAACCGACCTCGCCGAAGGCAATGGTCTTTTCCGGCAAGGGCCTGTCGCGCAATGACGAACGGATCGCCAGCAGCACGGGCAAATCGGCCGCGGTTTCCTGCACGCGAATGCCGCCGACGACATTGACGAAAACATCCTGGTCGTAGGCCGCCACGCCGCCATGGCGATGCAATACGGCCAGCAGCATGGCCAGACGGTTCTGCTCCAGGCCCAGCGCCACGCGGCGCGGGTTGCCCAGCGAACTCTGATCGACCAGTGCCTGCACCTCCACCAGCAGCGGACGCGTACCCTCGCGCGTGACCATCACCGCGCTCCCGGCCGTGGGTTCGGCGTGCGCCGACAGGAAGATCGCCGACGGGTTCGGCACCTCGCGCAGGCCCTTGTCGGACATGGCGAAAACGCCCAGCTCGTTGACCGCGCCGAAGCGGTTCTTGAACGCGCGCAGCACGCGAAAGCGGCTGCCGGATTCGCCCTCGAAATACAGCACCGCATCGACCATGTGCTCCAGCACGCGCGGCCCGGCAATGCCGCCCTCCTTGGTGACGTGACCGACCAGCAACACCGACGTGCCCGTCTCCTTGGCGAAACGCGTCAGCTTGGCGGCCGACTCGCGCACCTGCGATACCGACCCCGGCGCGGCGGTCAGGAGCTCCGTCCAGATGGTCTGGATGGAATCGACGATCAGCACGCGCGGCTTCGCTTCCACCGCCTGCTCCAGAATGCGCTCGATGCAGGTTTCGGCCAGCGCCTGCAACGGCTCTAGCGGCAAGTCCAGGCGCTGTGCACGCGCGGCCACCTGCGCCAGCGATTCCTCGCCGGTGACATACACGCCCGGCAACTGCTGGCCGATGCGGCCCAGCATCTGCAACAGCAACGTGGATTTGCCGATACCCGGATCGCCGCCGATCAGCACCACCGAACCATCCACCAGCCCGCCGCCCAGCACGCGGTCGAACTCGCCGATGCCGGTCAACGTGCGCGTTTCGGTTTCCGCCGCCACGCCGGCCAGCGCCGTCACCTTCGGCGCCTCGCCGGAACGCCCGGCGTACCCCGCATTGCGCGCCCCGCCCGGCGCCGGCCCACTGCCCTTGGCCGCCGGCTGCACCAC
>DASSTF010000017.1:0-6506 GCA_035708045.1 Rhodanobacteraceae bacterium
AGCGGATCGCCGCCCAGCGCCGGATCGAACACGCCCACGCCCATGCCGCGTTCCAGCCCGATCAGCGCCAGCGTCATCGCCAGCACCGGCGTGGCCAGCACCATCACCAGGCTGACCGCGTACATCGCCCACACGAACAGCGGCAGCTTGAACCAGCGCATGCCCGGCGTGCGCAGCGAGTGCGTGGTCACCAGAAAGTTGATGCCCGTGAAGATGGTGGAGAAACCGGTCACGAACACACCGACGACCACCAGGTACACGTTGGTGTTGGAGAACATCGTCGAGTAGGGCGTGTAGAAGGTCCAGCCGGTATCCACGCCGCCGCAGACCAGCGCGGCGACGGTGAACAGCCCGCCGATCATGTACAGATACCAGCTGGCCAGGTTGACGCGCGGAAAGGCCATGTCGCGCGCGCCGATCATCAGCGGCAGCAGGAAATTGCCGAGCGTGGCCGGGATCGACGGAATCAGGAAGAACCACACCATCACCACGCCGTGGAAGGTGAACGACTTGTTGTAGGTTTCCGGATCCAGCAGGCCGCTGGGTTCGAGCAGGTCCAGGCGGATCATGGCCGCGGCGACGCCGCCCAGCACGAAAAAGAACGTGATGCCCAGCGTGTACAGGATGGCGATGCGCTTGTGGTCGTGCGTGGTCAGCCACGCCCACAGGGTATTGTCGTGGCCGAGGTAACTGTCCACCGACGGTGCGGGCAGTGTCAGGGTGTCAATCGTGCTCATCGCGTTTCTCCGTTTGGCCTGTCGGCGCCGGGTGTTCGTCCGTGGTGCTGGATTTCAGGTAAGCCATCAGCTTGAGCATGTCGTTGGCGGAGATCTGGCCCTTGAACGAGGGCATGATCGGCGCGTAGCCCGCCACCACCTGCGAGTCGGGCAACATGATCGAGTCGTGGATGTAGCGTTCGTCGGCGACTACCGTCTTGCCGTTGGACAAGTGCACCACGCGGCCGTAGATGCCATGCAGATCCGGCGCATGCACCGAGGCGTGCGGGCTGTGGCAACCGCTGCAGCCGCGCTGGCGGAAGATCGCCTTGCCCTGCGCCACCACGCTGGCGGAGGCGGCGTGATCGTGCAGCCAGCGCGCATAGTCGGCCGGGCGCATCACCACCACGTAACCTCTCATCTTGGAGTGGTCGAGGCCGCAGTATTCGGAGCACTCCAGCGGGAAGCGCCCGAGTTCGGTCGGCGTGAACCACAACCGCGTGTAGCGGTCCGGGAGCACATCCTGCTTCACCCGGAATGCCGGCACGTAGAAGCTGTGGATCACGTCCTGCGAGGTCATGGTCAGGCGTATCGGCTGACCCAGCGGCACGTGCAGCATGTCGATCTCGCGCTGGCCACCGGGGTGCTGGATTTTCCACATCCACTGCTTGGCCACCACGTAGATGGTCTGCGAGTTGGCAGGCGGCGTGTGCAGCTGCGCGAACAGGAACAGGCTCCACGTGAACATGCCGAGAAAAATGACGAGCGGGATCAGCGTCCAGCTGAGTTCCACGCTCAGGTTTTTCCTGTGACGGTTGGAGCGGTCGGCGTGGCTGCCGAGGCGGTAGCGAATGCAGAAATAGACCATCGCGAGCATCACCCCCAGGGCCACCAGCGTGCACATGCCGACCATGGTCCAGAACAGCAGGTCGATCCGCGGCGAGATGCTCGACGCGTCTGGCAGCAGAAAGATGGGGTCGCGGATTCTCATGGCGCTTCATCACTCCGCGCCTGTTTTTCGCGGCGACGCAGATACATGACCAGGCCGACCAGCAGTACCACCGTGAGGCAGCCGAGCAGCTGCATCACGCGATGGATCACCAGGCTGTAACGCCCCGTGGACGGATCGTAGTTGCAGCACAGCAACAGGAAATGATCGACGAAGGTGCCGATCTTGCCGTGCGAGGCGTGCACCAGTCCGAGACGCAAGGTCTCAGGCGCGAACTTCACGCCGAACAGATACTGGGACACCTTGCCTTGGGGCGTCAGCAGGACGATGCCGGCGTCATGGTCGTACTGGCCGTTGCGCTTGTCGAAGAAGTAGCGAAAGCCGATGCTGCGCATCAACGCCGCGCTGGCTTGCCTGCTGCCGATGAGGTAATGCCAGCGCGGCACGTGCGCGTCGCGGTGACCGACGGCGTCGTTCGTCCGGGTGGTCGCGGCGGTGCGTGGCGTGTCGTCCGGATTGATGCTGACCAGCACCACGTTGAACTGCCTGCCCGGCGCAAGACCGCTGGCGGCCACGGCATTGGCCACGCCGGTGCGCACGATGCTGCACAGGTTGATGCAACTGAAATAGCCCGGCACCAGCAGGGTGGGCTTGCCGTCGAGCAGATCGCCCAGGCGGACGCGCGCACCACTGGCGTTGCGGAACGTGGTCTGCAACGGTACCTGCGCGCCGAGCTTCTGCACGAAACCGACCTTGTCCAGCAGGTGTGGCGGCGCGCGCAGATGCGTCGGCTGGCCGGCGATCGCGCCCGACGTCGTGGCCATCATGCAGGTCAGCAAGCCAATGACGATCCGGCACGGCCCGCGCGCCCCGCCAAGGGCCCGCAAGCAACGTCGGCAATGTGAGGTGCATGCCTTCATCGTTGCTTGTCCTTGTGTGCGGGCGCATGGCGGGAGCCGTCGTGTTGCTGCACGTACAGCTGCATCGCGCGCTTGATCGGGATGCGTGCGAAACGGTGCGCCGGCCCCACCCAGGCATAACTGGACAGCGCCTCGTGCTTTTCCCGGCGCAGCTCCGCGATATCGACATCGGGATGCGCCTGCAGGCGTGGCGGCGGCGGTACCGTGTCCACGCGCCGGACGACCTGGGCGTGATGGCCGAGCAGGCCGTGCATCGCGGCGAAGTACAGGATGACCAGCACGACCACGACCGTCCCGAACAGCGTCGCGGCCACCTTCAGGATCGTGCCCGTGCGCACGCTCGCGGATTCGTGTCCGAAGGGATGCACGTCAGCCATGGCTGTGCGTCCAGGTGGATGAAGATGGCGACGCGTCCACCGACACGCGCATCACGCGCCACTGGCCCAGCCAGACGCAGTACCACAACGCGCCCACGCCGAGCACGGCGGCAAGATCGCTCCAGCGCAGCATGAAGCCGTCGGCGCGGAAATTCGGCACTACCAGCCACAGGGCATCGCCCAGGTTCGCCGCCAGCAGCATCGCGGCCACCGCGCCCATCCATGTGCGGCTGCGCTTGGCGCGGCGCGAAAGCAGGATGACGAAGGGAACGGCAAAGTGGAACGCGATCAGAAAACGCCCCAGCCAGGCCCAGCTGGTCAACGTGCGCGGGAGGTACCACACGTTCTCGGTCGGCATGTCGGCGACCCAGATCGTGAGGTATTGCATGAATGCCAGGTACGACCAGCCCAGCACGAGCACCAGCAGCAGATTGCCGTAATCGTGCCGCAGCGGCGGCGGGTGCGCATCGGCGGCATCGGGTCGGCCCATGGCGATCAGGGTCGCCAATGCCATCGCCGCGAGGATCCAACCGGTGGCGAACATCATGCCGTAGGTCGACGATGACCAGTGCGGCAGCAACGATACCGTCCAGTCGGTGCCGGCCAGCAGACTGCTGATGGCGAACAGGATCAGGCCCGGCGCCGCCACCCGCGGCAATGTTTCGGGGCGTGCCAGACATCGCGTGAACAGCGCCAGCAGCAGACACCACAGCGTGAAATAGAGCACCGTGCGGATAACGAAAAAGGTCGGATTGAGGTACCAGCTTTGCTTGCGCAGCAACAGGTCATGCGCCAGCACGTCGGCGTGCGACCATGCGTACAACACGTGCATGCCCACCAGAACCGGAATGGCCAGCAACGCCATCAACGGCAGGACGCGCGCCGCGGACAACAAGGCCGGACGCAGGTGATACCCCCATGCGCCTCCGGTCATCACGTGCACCATCAACAACGCCAGACTGCCCACCGACAGGCCGCAGAAAAAAACGAAGGCAAACAGGTACGACAACATGGCCTGTCTGGCCGAAACCATGAGACCCAGCAGCAGACAGGCCGCCAGCGCCAACACGCCAAGGCCAAGCGCCAGCCACTGTCCGCGACTGCGGGGAAGCCACGCATTCATCGCGCCGCTCCCTGCCGTTTCCCCTCTCCCGCAGGGAGAAGGTGGCGCGCAGCGACGGATGAGAGTTCGCGGCTTGCGTGAAGCTTCCTGACCGAGCGCACCGCTCTCCCGGGGGGCGAGGGGCTCCGGCGGAGTTGTTCGATGTCCTGCTTCGTCAACATCGAAGCAGGCGCGTGCTGGCTCAGTTGCAGGGCGCGAATGTAGGCGACGATGGCCCAGCGGTCGTGTGGCGATACGCGGTCGGCGTAGGAATACATGATGCCGTAGCCGTCGCTGATGACCTTGTAGAAATGACTGTCAGGCGCCTTGCGCAAACGCGCGGTGTGGTAACTGGGCGGCCTCGGAAAGCCACGTCTGACGATCATGCCGTCGCCGTCACCGGCACGGCTGTGACAGGGCGCGCAGTAGATGTTGAAACGTTCGCGCCCGCGCGCCAGCAATTGCGGCGTGATCGGCAACGGGTTGGCATAACCGTGCGCCGCCGCAGGCCCACCCTGCGCCAGCGGCTGCCCTTGTGCGTCGACGCCGCTCACCGGCCCCGGTGTCGATGGCGGCGGTACGCGCCCCTTGCGCCCGCTGCTGCTGCCGGCCTCCGCGCCGGACGAACGCGCGACCGTGCCGCGCACCTGCGGCCGCGCGGAATCGCCATTGGCCCACAGCGGGCTTGGTTCGTGCACGTCGTAACGCGGCTGCTCGTACATTTCGTGCATGCCGCTCTCGCAACCTGCCAGCGCCAGCGCGCCCAGCATGAGCAGAACCCAATGGGAGCATGTGCGCTTCATGATGCCGCCTCGGTGATGGAAAGCGGCGACAGGGCATCGAGAAATGCCCGTGTCTTTTCGGGTTCGAAACACGGATCGTCGGCGTGCAGCACCAGAAAGAAACGGTCGTCGCTGACGCGCTCGAACGCCTTCACGTCGAACAGGGGATGATGCAACCGCGGCAAACCGTTGAACACGAGCATGCCGACGATGCCGAACACGGCGGCGAACAACAGGGTCATCTCGATCGCCGGCGGCAGGAACGCCTGCCAGCTGTTGTCGGGGCGCCCGCCGACATTGATCGGATAGTCGACGACGGCCGAATACCACTCCATCGCGAACGTGCCGACGCCACCGAAGATGGCGCCAGCCAGCACCATCAGCGGCACGCGATCGCGTGTGTGCTCCAGCACGTCGTCCAGCTCCTCGATCGGGAACGGCGAATAGACTTCGATGCGGGTGTAGCCGCCCTCGCGTCGCGCGCGCCGCGTCGCCTCCAGCAACTGTCCGGCATCGGCGAATTCGGCGACCAGGCCGTAGCATCCGTTCCCGCTCATGACTTTTCTCCGGGCGCGTCGTCGCGCTTGTGCACCAGCTTGCGCAACTCGAACATCGACAACATCGGAATCGCGCGCGTGCACAACAGGTAGCCGAACAGGAACAGCCCCATCGATCCGAACAGGAACGCGAAGTCCCAGAACGTGGGATAGAAAGGTCCCCACGCCGACGGCATGAAGTCCCGGTAAAGCGAAGTGACGATCAGCATGAAGCGTTCCAGCCACATGCCCACCAGCACGCCCGCCGCGATCAGGAACAGCGCCGCCGGATTGCGGCGCATCCGTCGGAACCACAGCAACTGGATCAGCAGCACGTTGAACAGCACCGTGCCCCACGACACCCAGGCGTACATGCCCGTGTAGCGATGCAGGGTCAGCGCAACTTCGTACGGATCCTGGCCGTAGAACGCGTTGAAGATTTCGGAGAAGTAGCTGTAGTCCACCCACAGGCCGGCGGCCAGCATCATCTTGGCCATATTGTCGATGTGACGTTCGGTGATGTACGCACCCAGTCCCAGCCGACGGCGCATCGGCAGGCCCAGCACCAGCACCATGGCGAAGCCCGAGAACAGCGCGCCGGCAATGAAGAACGGCGGAAAGATGGTGCTGTGCCAGCCCGGCACCATGCCTTCGGAAAAATCCAGCGCCACCATCGAATGCACCGAAAACACCAGCGTCACCGACAACCCGCCCAGCAACAGGTTGAGCGTGCCGAAACGCTTCCAATGCCTTGCCTCTCCGCGCCAGCCCAGCGCGAAAAAGCCGAACAGCCGCGCCCGCGCCATCTTGGAACCGCGCGCCGCGCGATCGCGCAAGGTGGCCAGGTCGGGAATCATGCCCACGTACCAGAACAGGATCGACACCAGCAGATAGGCGACGATGGCGAAGAAATCCCATTCCAGCGAACTGCGCCATTGCGGCCACAGATTCATCGTGTCCGGGTACGGAAACAGCCAGTAGAAAAACCAGGGCCGCCCCAGATGCAGAATCGGAAAAATGCCCGACACCGACACCGCGAACACCGTCATGGTTTCGGCATAGCGATTGAGCGCATTGCGCCAGCCCTTGTCGATCACCAGCAGCGCCGCCGAAATGAACGTGCC
>DASSTF010000018.1:0-4520 GCA_035708045.1 Rhodanobacteraceae bacterium
CCGATCGAGGACATGGAGGCCTACAAGGAAAAACTCGGCCAGTTCATCTACCGTACCGGCCTCATCATGAAACCGGTGTACGACCGCGCGCGTTCCGACATCAAGCGCGTGGTCTACGCCGAGGGCGAGGAAGAAACGGTCCTGCGCGCGGCGCAGACCGTGGTCGACTACCGGCTGGCCCGTCCCATCCTGATCGGTCGTCCCGACGTGATCGACATGCGCATCCAGCGGCTCGGTCTGCGCATGCGCCCGGGCGTCGATTTCGAACTCACCAACATCCACGACGACCCGCGTTTCAACGAATACTGGCAGCAGTACCACGCGCTCACCGAGCGCCGCGGCGTGACGCCGGACGCGGCCAAGAGCCTGATGCGCTCGCGGCCCACCCTGATCGCGGCGATGATGGTCGAGCGCGGCGAAGCCGACGCGATGATCTGTGGCCTGGTCGGCCGCTACCACAAGAAACTCGGCTACGTGCGCAGCGTGTTCGGGCTCGATCCGGGCGTGCAGAGCACCTCGGCGATGTCGGCGGTCATCAACGACAAGGGCGCCTGGTTTTTCCTCGACACGCACGTGCAGCTCGATCCTTCCGCCGAGCTGCTTGCCGAGGCCACGATCCAGGCGGCCTACCGGCTCAAGCTGTTCGGCATCGAGCCCAAGGTGGCGCTGCTTTCGCACTCCAACTTCGGCAGCCACGACAACCCCAGCGCACACAAGATGCGCGAGGTCTGGGAAATCCTGCGCCGCCGCGCGCCACGCCTTGATGTCGGCGGCGAAATGCAGGCCGACACCGCCTGGGACGAAACCCTGCGCCGCCGCATCTTCCCGCACACCACGCTGACGGGCCGCGCCAACCTGTTCGTGATGCCGAACCTGGACGCCGCCAACATCGTCTACAACATGGTGCGCGTCATGACCGACGGCGTGGCCATCGGCCCGATCCTGATGGGCGTGGACAAGCCCGCGCACATCCTCACTTCCGCCTCCAGCGTACGTCGTGTGGTCAACATGACCGCGATCGCCGCCGTGGATGCGCAGATTCGTGCCGCGGCCACACGTGGTTGATTTTTCAGGGGCAAGGGGCAAGGGGCGAGGGACGAGGGGCGAGGGGCGAGCGTAAAACACTATCGAGTCATTCCGGTGCCTCGACTGCGACACTCCCCTCTCCCGCCGGGAGAGGGTGCCCCGCAGGGGCGGGTGAGGGTCCGGCACTTGCGCGATGTGTGAAGCTCAGCCATTGCCACTTCACGCATGCACCGAACCCTCATCCAACGCTTCGCCACCTTCTCCCGAGGGGAGAAGGGAAAAGCTTCTCGCCCCTTGCTCCGAGTCCCGCCCGCTTCAGCCTCGCCCCGCCCATCGCGTTACACTGAATCGGCCCCACCGGAGACACGCCCCATGACCCGCACCCTCTTGCTCATCGCCACCGCTCTGGCCGCCCTGGGCCTGGTCGCCATCCCCGCATGGGCGCAGAGCCATGTCCGCAAGGTGTCGCCCGACAAGCTTTCGCATTACTGGGTGCGCACCAACAGCTATGTCGACGCCCAGGCGCCCAACAGCGGCCGCGGTCTGGACAAGATCGGCTGCGCCGCCGTCAGCTACACCATCGGCGCGGACGGCGAGACACGTCACGTCAAGGTCGAGAAGGTCGTGCCTTCGACCAGCGATTTCCAGGTCACCGCTTCCAGCCTGGTCGAGGGGCTGCACTACGCACCGGCTGAACAGAACAAGGCCGAGGTGCCGGTGCACACCTATTTCATCGTGCCGTTCAATGTTCCCGAAGGCGATTCGGCCACCATGCAGAAGGTGCTGGAATCCTGTCATCTTCCGGGTTACGGCGACTGAGCCGCCACCTGTCCGCTGTCTCTGAACGAGGGACGGGAGCCTGCCGATGCCGTCGGCGAATCTGGCCTATAATGCGCGCCTCGCCGCCACCGCCCATGTCGCGTGGCTTTCAGCCGACGTACCGACGGAGTCGTCATGAGTATTGAAGATCTGGAATCCATTGCCCAGGCCATGGTTGCGCCCGGCAAGGGCATCATCGCCATCGATGAATCCACCAACACCATCGGCAAGCGCTTCGACGCCGTCGGTGTGGAAAGCACCGAGGAGCACCGCCGCGCCTACCGCGAAATGCTGCTCACCGCGCCGAACCTGGGCGACCACATTTCCGGCGCCATTCTGTACGACGAGACCATCCGCCAGTCCACCGCCGAGGGCGTGCCGTTCACCCGCGTCATGCGCGAGGCCGGCATCATTCCGGGCATCAAGGTCGACAAGGGCGCCAAGCCGCTGGCCGGTTTCCCCGGCGAGCTGGTCACCGAAGGCCTCGACGGCCTGCGCGAGCGTCTGGCCGAATACGTCAAGCTGGGCGCGCAGTTCGCCAAATGGCGCGCCGTCATCACCATCGGCGAAGACACGCCCAGCTCCACCTGCGTGGAAGCCAACTGCCATGCGCTGGCGCGTTACGCCGCGCTGTGCCAGGAAGCCGGCCTGGTGCCGATGGTCGAGCCGGAAGTCATCATGGACGGCGACCACAGCATCGAGGTCAGCTACGAGGTGCACGAAGCGGTGCTGCGCAGCCTGTTCAACGCGCTGTACGAGCAGAACGTGATGCTCGAGGGCACCATCCTGAAGGTCAGCATGGTCATCCCCGGCAAGGGCTGCGACGAGCAGGCCGAGGTCGAGGAGGTCGCCGAGGCCACCGTGCGCGTGCTCAAGAGCACCGTGCCGGCCTCGCTGCCGGGCATCGTGTTCCTTTCCGGCGGCCAGACCGACGAGCAGTCGACCGCGCACCTGAACGCCATGAACCGCATCGGCCCGCACCCGTGGCCGCTGTCGTTCTCCTACGGCCGCGCCATGCAGCAGGCGGCGCTCAAGCTCTGGTCGAAGGACATGAAGGCCAACTATGCCGAGGCGCAGAAGACCGTCGCCGCGCGCGCCAAGGAGAACGGCCTGGCGGCGCTCGGGCAGTGGAACGGCTGAGCCGCCCAGGCAAGGCTGTGGAAAAAGGGCGCCGCACGGCGCCTTTTTTCATTGCGAGAAGCACCAGGTTCTTGCTCCCCCTCCCCGGAGGGGAGAGGGAGCCCGGGGCCTCGTCGAACTGGAAAGCGCCGTGCCAAAAAAAGGGCGCCCGAGGGCGCCCTTCTTCTCCATGATGGTGACGGCGCATCCCTGCGCCACCCGTATCAGAACCGGTATTCGGCGCTGACCGAGACCATGTTGGTATCGAGGTTGACGTTGTTCTTCGACGCGTCGTAGTGGTCGTAGTTCACGGCCACGCTGGTGTTGTTGCTGAAGTCGTAGCCCACGCCCGCGCCGGCATACCAGCTGGTGTCGTCCAGGCTCTTGCGGACCGGGTTGACGTCGTTGCTCAGGCCGTGGCCCTTCCAGCTGTACAGGCCACCGCGCGCGCTGACGTACCAGTTCTGCGCCAGGTTGAAGTGGCCGTTGACGCCGGCGGTCCAGCCGTGCAGCTGCGAGCGGCCCTGGTCGATCACGTCGTTGCTGTTGAAGATGTTCTTGACGTGGATGTTGCCCAGGTCGTTGTAGCCGGCCTCCACGCCGATCGCCACGAACGGGTCCACCGACCAGCGGTAGCCACCGCCGATCGCGTAACCGGTGTCGTTGTCGTTGTAAGGACCATGGTTGATCGAAGTACGGCCCACGTTGCCGTTGACGAACCAGCCATCGGTGTGGGTCGGGACGCTCTGCGCGAACGCGGCCGGAACGGCCAGCAGGCCGGCGGAAGCAAAGGCAAGGGCAAGCAGCGTCTTTTTCATGGGAGATTCTCCTGTTGTCGTGGCGATCGCGGGGGACGATCGCTGTGCGCGCGCCCAGAAGGGGATGGGCGTCGCGTGATCCCTTGGATGCGGCCGGCCGCCGAAAGATTCAATCCACATCAGGACATCGGTAACTTGGCGTTAAGGCAGCCGGACGCGGCGGAGTGGACGCCTGGACGTCCACCCGCCGTTCCCTTCGCTCAGAAGCGGTACTCGCCGACCAGCGACACCATCCCGGTCGACCGCTTCAGGCCGGTGATCTGTTCACCGGTGGCCGGATTGCGATACTGGCCGGCGTTGGCATGGAAGTAGTCGTAGCGCACGCCTACGCCGAAGTGCTCGTTGACGTCCCAGCCGGTACCGATGCCTGCGTACCAGCTGCCGCGGCCCGGCCGGTTGCCCTCGGAAAAGCCGAGGTCCTGGCTGATCGTGTCGTAGTAGCGACCGTTGTTGTCGTTGGCCCAGAACCAGCCGGCATGGGCGCCCACGTACCACTGCGGCGTC
Source organism: Rhodanobacteraceae bacterium (assembly GCA_035708045.1). Taxonomy (GTDB): domain Bacteria; phylum Pseudomonadota; class Gammaproteobacteria; order Xanthomonadales; family Rhodanobacteraceae; genus Oleiagrimonas. The sequence continues at coordinate 4,287 of DASSTF010000018.1, forward strand.
AGGTTGATGCGGCCGTTGGCGCCGAGCAGCCAGCCACGCAACGCGTTGGTGCTCGAGCGCTGGTTGACCGGGTCGGAGCTGAATACGTTGCGCACGCGGAAGTTGCCAAGATCGGTGTAGCCGGCCTCGACGCCGAGCCCCAGGTCCTGTCCGGCCTTCCAGCGGTAGCCGCCGAGCAGGCCATAGCCGGTGCGTCGCCCGCGATGGCCGTTGAAGAAGTTGAACGAACTGGCG
>DASSTF010000019.1:0-10952 GCA_035708045.1 Rhodanobacteraceae bacterium
CTGGAAGCCCACCTGCTCAAGCGGCAACAGCTCAAGCGTTCCGGGCATGGTGCGGGCCAGGGACTGCGCCATGGAAACTCCTGGGAAGCAAAGCGACAAACCGCTAGTTTAACGTGTGCCCGCCGCGCAGCGCGTATGTCGCTCCTCCGCGACAATCTCGATGCCGGGCGTTGCCAAGCGACGCCCACACCATTATCATGCCGGGCTCCCGTCGGGGTGTAGCTCAGCCTGGTAGAGCGCTACGTTCGGGACGTAGAAGTCGCAGGTTCAAATCCTGTCTCCCCGACCAACCAGATCAACGATTCAGGCCGCTTTCCATAAGCGGCCTTTTTCATGGCCGCGCTCTGCCGGGCGCACATGAAAAAGCCCCGCTCTTGCGGGGCTTGATGGCTGGATATGCAGCGCCGCCGGTCAATCGGCCAGCGCCGCCAGGACATGTTCGGGATCTTTGCTGATGGCGCGCAGCAGTGCTTTGGCTGGCCCGGTAGGATCGCGTCGACCCTGTTCCCAGTTGCGCAGCGTGCCCACCTGCACGTCAACGATGCTGGCGAACTTGGCCTGCGACAGCCCGGTGGCACGGCGTATTTCCTTGACCGCCAATGCATCGATATGAAACTCGCGCGAAGGTTGACGTTCACCCCGGACAATCTCGTCCATCTGACCCACGCTTTTCATCAGCTTGGCAAACATGTCGGTGTTCATGGTTATCTCCACTGCTCGATGACTTTCCTGAGCGCCGCTTTTTGCGCCGGCGTCAGGCTTTCTTGCACGTTCTTCGGATAGGCGAAAAGCAAAGCGATGCGCGAAGCGGAAACGAAGTGATAGTAGATCACCCGCGCACCGCCGCTCTTGCCATGGCCTTTGGCTGCCACTCTGATCTTGCGTAAACCACCCGTCCCTTTGATGACGTCACCCGCCTCCGGGTTGTCGGCCAAGTGGTGCTGGAACGCTGCGTAGTCATCATCACTCAGCAATTCTTTGACTTGGGCAGTGAAGATCGGAGTCTCGATAAAGACCATGGGCACACACTACGCCATTGGCGCACATACGTCAATGGCGTAGCATTGCCACAGTCGCTCATACGGGAGAAGAAAATTACGCGCCATTCGATCCCGCAGAGCTTACGATACATGAGCGCGCTCAAACCTACTTGCGCAACAGTGACGCGGCTACTGATACCTTACCCAGGTTTGTGCACCATCAACCAGAAGATCACGATCACGCTGATGAACGCCGGCCAGCCAAGCCAGAACCACCAGCGCATGACCCGCCCGTAAACTGTCGGCAGCGGGTCTCCGGCAACCACCGCCTGCCTTGCCAGGTCGCGGGCACGGATCTGCAGCCACACCACCGGCAACCAGCACGCGCCGGTCACGAAAAACAGGATCAGCGACATCTCGACCCAGAACGTGCCGAATGGCATGTGCAGGGCATGCACCATCCAAAGTCCCGTCACCAGTTGGATTGCCACGGCCGGCGCCGTGAACACCGAATCGGCAATCACCACCATCCGTGCCGTGGTGGCGATGGCGCGGGCATCACGTGTTCGATGCGCCATCCACATGAAGAACGCAATGCCGAGGCCTGTGCCCAGCAACAAGGTCGATGACAGGATGTGAATCCATTTCACGGTGAAGTAATCCATGCTCATCGCCTGTCCGACAAAACCCACAGCACGGCCAGTGCAGGTATCAGCGCCACATTCTTGATCAATCCGCCCATAGGCTCCATGAAGGCGTCGGGCAGGAGGATGCCGAAGGCCAACAAATAGGCCGTTGCCGAGATCAGCATGAACAGAACCACCCCACGCGCACGCCTGACCCAGATCAGGCTCAGCCCAAGCAGTAGATCCACCAAGGCCGCTCCGCGCGCAAGCGCCACTGGAAACATATCCGCAAGCCCGCTGCCGTGCGCCATGGCGCGGATGACATCCGCAGGCGTCGTCCATCCCACCACGCCCGACCACAGCCACAAGGCAACGACACTCCACTTCAACCATGGCGCCAGAAAGTACAACTGTGCAGCCCAACGATCCTGAACCTGGCTGGGCTGAACCGCCAAAGCTTCCCTGAGCGGACGCACATCCACTCCGAATGCATCAACCACCCGACGATAAGCGTCTGTCGTCGTGACGTTGCCGCGCAGCAACATGTTCCAGATGGTTCGACTTACCGGTCCCCGACCCAAGAGCTGCCCGAGCCATACCTGCCACTTCACCAGAAACAAAGGCACGCGCCAGGCTCCCTCACCGGGGATGCGCAGCCAGCGTCGCCACGTGTCCTGATATTGGCGCAGTGTCAGCGGTTCCTCGCAACCGACCTCGTACACCCCCGGTTCGCCACGACTGCATGCTGCCGCCACGATGCGAGCCAGATCCTCCGCACTCACCGGCTGAAAGCGCCAATGGCCATCACCGGGCAACAGGTGACGCCATGGGAACGCAGCCAATGCGCGTAAAAGCGACGTACCGCCGTAAGAACCTCGGTACGAATAGACCACTGAAGGTCGCAACACGACGGCTTGAACCGGCAGTGCCAACAAGGCTTCGTCGAACCGATGCTTAGAAGCAATGAAGCCGCCATCATCCGCATGCCCAAGTGCCGAAATCTGCACGAAACGAATACCTCGCTCGGCGCACGCTCTGGCCAGCGCCAACGGTGCGCGGCAATGCACGTCCTCGAACGTCTGCCGACCCTCCTCACGCAGAATGCCGGCGGCATTGACCACTACGGCCACACCCTCAAGCGCCTCGTGCCAGTCCTCGCTGGACAGCATTCGCGTCAGATCGCCCGGCACTTCGTTTTCCGCCAACGCTCGCCCTTTCGGCCTGGCCAGGGTTCGCACCTTCCAGCCCTGCCGCAGCAAGGCGGAGACAATGAAACCGCCAAGAAATCCACGCCCTCCGACAACCAGCGCCAAGGCACTTCCTGTCATCCAGACATCCTCTTGCAAACGTGTGGCAACCGATTCAATGATCGAAATGGGTGCGCCGTGTAATACCCCTGAATCCGGACCCCATGATCGGTCATGATTTTTACATGGTCTGCGTGGGCCGCTCGGCGTTGAGCATGCCGCCGAGGATGGCTTCGATCTTGGTGCGGGCGACTTCGCCGTCGCCGCCGGCTTCGTTGAAGTGCACGCCGATGCCCGGTGTGCGGTTGCCGGAATCCATGGGGGTGACCCAGACGACCTTGCCGGCGACCGACAGGCGTTCCTTGGCTTCGGTCAGCGAAACCAGCAGCACGACCTCGTCGCCCAGGCTGTAATGCTGGGTGGTGGGCACGAACAGGCCGCCGCCTTTGAGGTAGCTCATATAGGCGTTGTAAAGCGACGCCTTGTCGTTGATTTTCAACGACAGGATGCCTTGTTTTGCGTTGGCGGCCATGGCGGTGTGCCCTCTACCCTGTTCGCCCGTCAGCTTGACGCGACGCGGGGGCAGCGGTCAAGTCGCACCAGCCCCAGTAATCGAAGATCCAGGGTGACGTGCATCGCATTTCCAGCCTTGCGAAGACCGGAGCGCGGCGAACGGCGGCTGGCAGGGTCAGATGGACTCCATGCCGGCCGGTGGTCAACGGGGCGTCTCGCCACGGCCAGACGTGGACGCCATCGGGATGCGCCAGAGTCAGTTGCAGCCATGGATGCCATGCGCGGAATGGCCGCCAGGGAAGCAGCGCTTCACGCGGCAGCCACGACTCGTCGAAGTCGTGTTCCGGGAGCGGCAGTTCGTGCAGGATTTCCGTTTCGCCAACCCTGGCCAGCAGGCGTCGCCGCGCCATGGCCACCTGCGTGCGATGCGCGAGGATGGCGCGGCGCTTGCCTTCGCGCATCGCAGCGTCCAGCGGCACATGGATCGGCAAACCGGTGGCCGGCCGGTGGCCGTGGACGTGGTAGGTCAGACAGGCGGGAGATGGCGACAGCCGACACATGACCAGGCGCGTCATGACATGACAGGTGGCGTGGTCGGGATGCCAGTCACTCAGGGTCGGGAGTACCACAATATCCGGAGCGACATCCCGCATGACGTCGACCAGAGCCTGGATGGTTTCCGCGCCACGGGTTTGCAGGCGCGCCGTCAGTTCCATGTCGGGCCAGCTCAGCCGTCGACGCGACGCATCGTCCAAACCCAGCTGATGCATGGCCTGCAACATTTCGTCCGCACGACGCTGCCCCCAGCGTTGACGCTCGACAGGCCCGATGCGCAGGCGCCGCTCCAGCCAGCGTTGCGGCCACGGATTGTTGTCGCCATCGGTGATTTGCAGGATGGTGATCCGGGCCTGCTGGCGCACGGCATGCTGGATCAATCCGCCCAGCGCCAGCGATTCGTCGTCCGGATGTGGCGCGATCAGCAACAGGCGGGCGCCGGCCAGGCTTGCGATCAGGTCGGTGCTGCCGTGGCTGGCGGACGAGCGGAGAACAGGCACGTCGTTCATCAGCACCAGTGCGTCAGCAGATCCAGCACCAGCAGATCCGGACGCAAGGGGCCGCGCAGGGCTTCACGCGCGCGATTGGCGCGTTCGAACCAGTGGCCCAAGGCCTCGTCGTCGAGGCGACTGCCAAGCAATTCGCGGGAACCCGTCGCACGGGCGCGAGCGTCCATGGCCGCCATCTGCGCGGCGAACCACAGGCGTTGCGCCAGCGCGTCGCCATCGACCCAGCGTTTCATGACGGTGTAAACGTCGCCACGTCCCTGCGCCAGCGCGGCCAGATCCGATTGCACCTGGCGACGTTCATCAAGCATGCCCTGCCCGGCCCACGTGTTGGCCAGACCGGGGTTGCCGCCCGCCGCTTCCAGCGCCGTTCCTGCATCGGCCACGCCGGCGCTCTCCAGCCATTGCAGCGCCTGCGCGGCTGGAGGCAGACGGAAATCGATGCGCTGGCAACGGCTGCGGATGGTCGCCGTCAGACGCCATGGCGCATCGGCAACCAGCACGATCAAGCTGGCATTGGCCGGTTCTTCCAGTGTTTTCAGCAGGGCATTGGCGGCGGCGGCATTCATGGCGTCGGCCGGGTCGATGCTGGCCACCTGCCACCCGCCGAACTGGCTGGCCATGGCCAGGCGCGCCGACAGGTTGCGCATTTGCCCGACCACGATTTCCTTGCGCGGTTTGCCGCTGGTGTTGAGTTCGAAAGTGACGTCGATACGATCCGGATGCGTGCCGGCGTCCAGCAATTTGCAGGTACGGCACTGGCCACAGGCGTCGCCATCAACCGGCTGCTGGCACAGCAGGCCGCGCACCAGACGATCAAGAAAGATACGCTTGCCGAGCCCCGCCGGTCCGGCCAGCAACAGGGCGTGCGGCATGGCTCCGCGCTCGCGGCGTGCGCGCAGGCGATCCCATGCCTCCTGGTGCCACGGTAGCGCCATGGTTTTCATGCGCGGGGGGCCTCAAGCAAGTCGTCGATGGCGGCAATCGCGCATGCCAATACCCGGTCGGCGCTTTGGCTGGCGTCGATCAGGCGGAATCGTTGCGGTTCGGCGGCGGCGCGCGCCTGATAAGCCTTGCGTACGCGTTCGAAGAAGGAATCGTTTTCGCCCTCGATGCGATCGCTCGCGGCGCGTCCGGCGATGCGGCTGCGGCCCGTGTCCACCGGCAAATCCAGCAGCAAGGTGAGATCCGGCACCAGGCCGTCCACGGCCCATTGCTCCAGGGCCGCGATGCGTTCGATCGGCTGCCCTCGCCCACCGCCCTGATAGGCGTAACTGGCGTCGGCAAAGCGGTCGCACAGGACACAACGGCCGGCGTTCAATGCCGGCTGCAGGACTTCCCGCACCAGTTGGGCGCGGGCGGCGAACATCAGAAGCAATTCGGACTCGGCGCAAACTTCGCCATGCTCGGGCCCCAGCACCAGTGCGCGGATGCCTTCGCCAAGTCGGGTGCCGCCGGGTTCGCGCGTCAGCACCGGGTCGATGCCACGCGATGCGAGATGCGCGCGCAAGCCTTCCAGCAAGGTGCTCTTGCCGGCGCCTTCACCGCCTTCCAGGGTGATGAAAAATCCCTTGTTCACTGGCTGCACCGCTTCAACTGATAACAGGCCACGGCCCGATTCTGCTCGGCCAGCGTGGCGGAAAACACGTGGCGTCCACTGCCGTCGCCGCGCGCCACGAAATAAAGTGCATTGCCTGCTGCCGGATGCAGGGTGGCGTGGATGGCGGCCCGGCCCGGCATGGCGATCGGCGTGGGCGGCAGGCCCCTGTGCAGGTAGGTGTTGTAGGGCGTGTTGGTGCGCAGCGCCTTCCAGGTGATGTCGCCGTGGTATTTGTCGCCCATGCCGTAGATGATGGTCGGATCGGTCTGCAGCGGCATGCCGATCTTGAGTCGCCGCGTGAAGACGCCGGCGATGCGCGCGCGCTCGTCGGCACGTGCGGTTTCCTTTTCCACCAGGGAGGCCAGTATCAACGCCTGATACGGCGAATCCAGCGGCAGGTCGGACGCGCGCTGCTTCCACTCCTCGGCCAGCGTGTTGCGCATGGCCTGGTAGGCGCGCTTGAGTATGTCCATGTCGCTGTCACCCTTCACGTAGGCATAGGTTTCGGGCAGAAACCAGCCTTCGGGCTTCTCGTCGGATGCGCCGAGACGCTGCATGACCTGCGCATCGCTGAGGGCGGCGCTGTTGTGCACCAGTTTCGGCGCCATCGCCAGCGCCTCGCGCACCTGCTTGAATGTCCAGCCGTCGACCAGGGTGAAGCTGTATTGCACGACCTGCCCGGCAGCCATGTGCTGCAGCAATGTCGGCGGTGTCATGCCTGGCGTGATGGCGTACTCGCCGGCATCCAGCGAGTGCACCACGTGCATGCGCATGGCCAGCAGACGCCAGTACAGCGCCGGCGCCGAACTGAGCTTGCGGTTGCGCAAGGTGGCCACGATCTGCTTGAAGCTGGTGCCGCGGGCAATGTTCAGCGTCTGGCCCTGCCCACGCACGGCCAGCGGCGAATGCACGAAGCGCGAGTAGTCGTGCCAGAGGATGCCGCCACCCGCCAGCAGCGCGAACAGCACCAGCGCCAGCAATATGCGCAGCACTGCCCCGCCACGCATGCGCCTCATGCGGACACCTGCGGCGGCAGGCCTGCCGCTTGCCAGCGTGCCTGCAGTTGGCGGGTGCATGGACCGACCGGCCAGACATGCCCTGCCAGCTCACGCACCGGCACGATGCCGCGCACGGCCGAGGTCAGGAACAGCTCGTCGGCCTGTTCGAGATCGGACAGCGACATGTCGGTGACCGTCGCTCCGGCGCATTCGGCCAATATCTCGGCACGCGCCGTGCCGGCTACGCCGCAGCGGGTCAGCGCGGGCGTGAACAGTCGTCCATCGCGTACCGCAAAGATATTGGCGGCCGTCGCGCCGATGACGCGGTCTTCAAGATCGAGCATCAAACCCTCACCCACGGTTTCATCTTGCCATTCGTTGCGGGCCAGCACCTGTTCCAGACGGTTCAGGTGTTTCAATCCCGCGAGTGCCGGTTGCATCGCCAGGCGTGTGCGGCACACATGCATCCGGATGCCTTGATGGTACCAATCCGCCGACGGTAACGGGAGTTCGGCGGCGCTCACCACGCAGGTGGGTTGCTGATCGCGCGGCGGCGCATAGCCACGCGGACCTCGACCGCGTGTCCAGGTGATGCGCACGACGGCGCGATCCAGGTTGGCAACGACTGCTTGCACATCGCGCCAGAGTCTGTCCGGATCGGGCGCCGGCATCTGCAGGCGTCGGCATCCGTCGGCGAGCCGCGCCATGTGCCGCGGCCACAGCGGCGCGCGACCTTCGTACAGCCAGACAGTTTCGAACAGGCCGTCGCCATAGCAGAGGCCACGGTCGTCCGACGCAATCGCCGTCTCAGACTTGCCGTTGATTCGCGTACGCAGGTTCATGCGCGCTCTCCAGGGCATTCAGCAGGCCGCGCGCCTTGGCGCGGGTTTCTTCCAGTTCGCGCTCGGCCACGGAATCGACCACGATGCCGGCGCCGGCGCGCAGGCAAACCTCGCGGCCCACCATGGTCAGACTGCGGATGAGGATGTTGAGATCCATGTCGCCATTGCGATCAAGGTAACCGACGGCGCCGGTGTAGGCGCCGCGTCCCTCGCCTTCCAGTTCGGCGATGATCTCCATGCAGCGCACCTTGGGGCAACCCGTGATGGTGCCGCCGGGAAAGACCGCGGCGATCACCTGCCCCGGCGTGACATCTTCGCGCAGCTGGCCGCATACGTTGGACACCAGATGATGCACGTGGGCATAGCTTTCCACCGTCATCAGTTCACTGACGCGCACGCTGCCGGGCTGGCAGATCCGGCCAAGATCGTTGCGCTCCAGATCCACCAGCATGATGTGCTCGGCCCGCTCCTTGGGATGGCCGCTCAGTTCGCGGATGCGCATGGCATCGTCGTCACCCGGTTTGCGTGGCCGCGTGCCGGCAATGGGACGGGTTTCGGCCTGCCCCGCCCGCACTTCGACCAGGCGCTCCGGCGAGGAACTGGCCATGGCCCAGCCGGATTGCTGCCACAAGGCGGCAAAGGGTGCGGGGTTGGTGCGGCGCAAGGCGGCATACAGCGCCGTCGGTGCGGGATATGTCTTGTACCTGGCGCGCCAGGCGCGCGACAGGTTGGCCTGGAATACATCGCCACTGGCAAGGTAGGCGTGCACCCGCGCCACGGCGTCGAGGAAGTGCGACGGCTCGTCTTCGTCCAGCCGCTCCAACCCGGGAAGCGTCGTATCCACGGCCTGCGCCATGTCCAGATCCCGCTGTATCGCGTCCAACAGGTCGGCGTGCTCCGCCTCGGCCAGCAATACCGTGCAATCGTTCCAATGGTCGTACAGCACGGCAGCCGGACAGCGCAGGGCCACGGCCATCGGAGTTTGGTCGCTGCACGCGGGAAGGCGCAGGCGTGGTTCGATCTGCCCGGCCAGCTCGTAGGCCAGATACAGGGCCCAGCCGCCATGGAAAGGCAGCTCATCCGTCGACGCAGCCGTTTTTTCAGCCTGCCAGAGGGCATCCAGTGTGGACAGGAAGTGGTGGGATGCCCGGGGCCCACCATCCAGCGTCAGACGTCCGTCGGCATGCAGACACAGTGTCTGTTGCGGAAACGCCAGCAGCATGTCCCAGCATGACGATGGCGTGCCGTGCGCAACGCTCTCAAGCAGGCAGGGATAGCGTTGCGGATGAGCCGCCAGTGCCAGCAGATCGCGCCGGCCGGGATGCTTGCGAACGATGACCGGCGAGGCCTGGGCCTCGCCGGCAGACACGACGGACACGGCTCGGTGCCCCGGATCAGACGCGGCGGAAAACCAGCGAGCCGTTGGTGCCGCCGAAGCCGAACGAGTTGGACACCGCCACGTCGATTTTCACGTCGCGCGCAGTGTGCGGCACGAAATCGAGGTCGCAATCCTCGCTGGGTTCGTCCAGGTTGATGGTGGGTGGAATCACGCCGTCGCGAATCGCCAGGATCGAGAAGATGGCCTCGACGCCACCGGCCGCGCCCAGCAGATGCCCGGTCATGGACTTGGTCGAGCTCATCATCAGTTTGTAGGCGTAGTCGCCGAACACCGTTTTTGCGGCCAGCACCTCGGCCACGTCGCCCTGCGGCGTGGAAGTGCCGTGGGCATTCACGTATTGCACCTCGGACGGATTCAGCCCGGCATCGTCGATGGCATGCTGCATGCAGCGGCCCGGACCTTCGCCGCCCGGGCTGGGTCCGGTCATGTGGAAGGCATCGCCACTCATGCCGAAGCCGACCACCTCGGCATAGATGGTCGCGCCACGCGCCTTGGCATGCTCGTACTCTTCCAGCATCAGTACGCCGGCGCCGTCGGAAAGCACGAAACCGTCGCGGCCGGCGTCCCAGGGGCGGCTGGCCTTCTGCGGCTCGTCGTTGCGCGTGGACAGGGCCTTGGCCGAGCAGAAACCACCCACCGCGGTACCGGTGGTGGCGAATTCCGCGCCGCCGGCCAGCATGGCGTCGGCGTCGCCGTACTGGATCATGCGCATGGCCAGACCGATGTTGTGCGTGGCCGTGGTGCAGGCGGTGACGCAGGCAATGTTGGGACCTTTCAGGCCGAGCATGATCGACAACTGCCCCGACACCATGTTGATGATGGAACTGGGCACGAAGAACGGCGAGATGCGACGCGGGCCGCGCTCGTGATAGTCGATGCTGGTGCGCTCGATGGTGTGGAGCCCGCCGATGCCCGCACCCACGGCCACGCCGATGCGATCGGCATTGGCCTCGGTGATTTCCAGACCCGCATCCGCGATCGCCTGCTTGCCGGCGGCGATGCCGTAGTGGATGAACGGATCCATTTTCTTGATGTCCTTGGGCGCGATGTAATCGGCGGGATCGAAATCGCGCACCTCACCCGAAATGCGGGTGGGGAAATCCGTGGGATCGAAATGGGTGATCCCACTGATGCCGCTCTTGCCGGCGGTGATGCTGGCCCAGGCGGTGGCCACATCATTGCCCACGGGGCTGACCATGCCCATGCCGGTAACTACCACGCGTCGCTTGCTCATGCTCGTCTTTTTCCGTCAATGATTGCCGGCAACCATACTGCAGCGAAGGTTGCCGGACGCCAAAACGCAGACTGCGCCATTTCGGCGCAGTCTGCATGTGCGAAGGCACACGTCGCAAGGACACGGCTGGCGTACCGGCCGATGCCTTGCCACCTGTCGCATCAGGCTTCGGTGTGCGCCTTGATGTAGTCGACGGCCTGCTGGACGGTCGTGATCTTTTCCGCTTCCTCGTCGGGAATCTCGGTCTCGAACTCTTCTTCGAGCGCCATGACCAGCTCGACGGTGTCCAGCGAATCGGCGCCCAGATCATCCACGAACGAGGCGGTGGTCGTGACCTCCTCTTCCTTGACGCCCAGTTGCTCGACGACGATCTTCTTGACGCGCTCTTCGATGGTACTCATAGGTTTTTGACCTCCCAAGGGGATTAAGCCGGCGCATTGTAATGGCAAATG
>DASSTF010000020.1:0-7056 GCA_035708045.1 Rhodanobacteraceae bacterium
GGCGTGACAGGCCGGTATTCTAACCAGCTGAACTACCACTCCGTGGTGGGTGCTGAGGGTTTCGAACCCCCGACCCTCGCCGTGTAAAGGCGACGCTCTACCGCTGAGCTAAGCACCCTGTACACCTGAATCGGGTTCGCCCTGCAGACACAAGGCGAACCCGCAAAGGCCTCGCACAGAGTGCTTAGTTTAGAGCGTCCTTGAGCGCCTTGCCAGGCTTGAATGCCGGGACCTTGGACGCCTTGATCTTGATGGTTTCGTTAGTACGCGGATTGCGACCCGTGCGGGCGGCGCGCTTGCGCACGGAAAAAGTGCCGAAGCCCACCAGCGACACGGTGTCGCCTTTCTTCAGGGCTTTCTTCACCTGCTCGGTGAAGCAATCGACCAGACGGCCGGCATCGGCCTTGGACACCTCACACGTGCTGGCAACGGCGTCGATGAGCTCGCTTTTGTTCATTGAGTAACTCCCTAGACAGGTCATGGATAGCGCGCGTATCTGGATGACGAGGCGCGCCCGCTGGTTTTTGGTCGGCCTCCCCCTTTCAAAGGGCCGCCTCGCTTGCCGAGCCGGTTAGCAGCACCGGGCGCGGTGGAACCTTTATACCAGCGCCCCCAGATGTCCGCAATACAAGATGCAGCAACGGTTTCCATCGATCGGCGCGGGTTCGGGCGGTTGCATGATCGGCCCGAAAAATGCTTGCCTCTATACATGTCTTTCACTTTGGCATGCAATTTCAAGATGATGCGCACAACATTGCAGGCGTGACCGAAGTCCATGGGGTGCCGCCCATACGCAAACACATGCCTGTGTTGCGGAATCAGACACAAAGCCTCAATGCGGCCGTGCAGGCGCTTCCTCGCGGCGCTTGCCACGCGCGGCAGGCTGACTCTCGGCGGTGGATGCCTTCTTGCCGCCGGCGCGATTCACCGGCGTCAAAGGATGCTCGAGCGCCAGATCCAGCACCTCGTCGATCCAGCGCACCGGATGAATGTCGAGAGCCTTGGTGATGTTGTCCGGAATGTCCGCCAGATCCTTCTTGTTTTCGTCCGGGATGATGACGGTGGTGATGCCGCCGCGATGCGCCGCCAGCAGCTTTTCCTTGAGACCGCCGATGGGCAGCACACGGCCGCGCAGGGTGATCTCGCCGGTCATGGCGACTTCGGAGCGGACCGGCACACCGGTCAGCACCGACACCAGCGCCGTGCACATGGCGATGCCCGCGCTGGGGCCGTCCTTGGGCGTGGCGCCTTCCGGAACGTGCACGTGGATGTCGTGTTTCTGGTGGAATTCGGTGTCGATGCCGAGGTGTTCGGCGCGGGCGCGCACCACGCTGAGCGCGGCCATGATCGACTCCTTCATCACGTCGCCGAGCTGGCCGGTATGCACAAGCTTGCCCTTGCCCGGCATCAGCGAGCACTCGATGCTGAGGAGATCGCCGCCGACCTGCGTCCAGGCAAGGCCCGTGACCAGGCCAATCTCGTTGCTCTGCTCCTTGCGGCCAAAGTCGAAACGGCGCACGCCGAGGTACTTGTCGAGATGCTTTGCATCGATCTTGACGGCGGCCTTGGCCGTGGCCTTGCCCTTCTTCGCGGCGGCCTTCTTGCCGGCCGTCTTCTTCGCCCTGGCCGGTCCGCTCAGGGCCAGTTCCTTGACCACCTTGCGGCAGATGCGCGCCAGTTCGCGCTCCAGGTTGCGCACGCCGGCCTCGCGCGTGTAGTAACGCACGATGTCGCGGATGGCGCCTTCGGACACGCTCAGTTCGTCCTCGGTCAGGCCATTGGCCTTGATCTGCTTGGGCAACAGGTAGCGCTGAGCGATGGCCAGTTTTTCGTCCTCGGTATAGCCGGGGATGCGGATCACTTCCATGCGGTCGAGCAAGGGGCCGGGGATGTTCAGCGAATTGGCGGTGGCGATCCACATCACCTGCGAAAGATCCAGATCCACTTCCAGATAATGGTCGTTGAAGGCGTGGTTCTGCTCGGGATCGAGCACTTCCAGCAACGCCGAGGACGGATCGCCACGGAAATCCATGGCCATCTTGTCGATCTCGTCGAGCATGAACAACGGGTTGTTGGTCCCCGCCTTCTTGAGGTTCTGCACGATGCGGCCCGGCATGGAGCCGATGTAGGTGCGGCGATGGCCACGGATCTCGGCCTCGTCACGCACGCCGCCCAGGCTCATGCGCACGAACTTGCGATTGGTGGCGCGCGCGATGGACTGGCCAAGCGAAGTCTTGCCCACGCCGGGCGGACCGACCAGGCACAGGATCGGACCCTTCATGGTCTTCACGCGCTGCTGTACGGCCAGGTATTCGAGGATGCGCTCCTTGACCTTTTCCAGACCGTAATGATCGGCGTCCAGAGTTTCCTCGGCCTTGGCAATGTCACGGTGCACCTTGGAGTGCTTCTTCCAGGGTACGGCGACCAGCCAATCGAGATAGTTGCGCACCACGGCGGCTTCGGCCGACATCGGCGACATCATCTTGAGTTTGCCGAACTCCTGGGTGGCCTTGGTCAGCACGGTCTTGGGCATGCCGGCGTCGGCGATCTTCTTTTCCAGTTGCTCGATTTCGCTGGCGCCTTCGCCGTTGTCGCCCAATTCCTTCTGGATGGCCTTCATCTGTTCGTTGAGGTAGTACTCGCGCTGGCTCTTTTCCATCTGCGACTTGACCCGTCCGCGGATGCGCTTTTCCACCTGCTGCAGATCCATTTCGCCGTCGACCTGGCCGACCAGCATTTCCAGGCGCTTGCCCACGTCCAGGGTTTCCAGCACCTGCTGCTTGTCGGCCAGACGCACGTTGAGATGCGCGGCGATGCTGTCGGCCAGACGCGAGGGATCGTCGATGCCGGACAGCGTGGAAAGGATTTCGGGCGGCAGCTTGCGGCTCTGCTTCACCAGTTGCTCGAACAGCGACACCAGCGTGCGCGACACCACTTCCAGCTCACGCGGGTTGTCGCCGTAATCGGATTCGACGGGGTGCGAGCTGGCGGCCAGCAACGCCTCGTCTTCGCTCCAGGTGTCGATGGCCACGCGCGACTGCCCTTCGACCAGTACCTTGACGGTACCGTCGGGCAACTTCAGCAACTGCAGGACGCCGGCCAGGGTGCCGACATCGTAGAGGTCGCTGCCCTTGGGATCGTCCGTGTCCGGGCTCTTCTGCGCCACCAGCAGGATCTGGCGTTCGTTCTCCATGGCCACTTCCAGCGCATGCATGGATTTTTCGCGGCCCACGAACAACGGGATCACCATGTTGGGATAGACCACGACGTCGCGCAGCGGCAGAACCGGCAGGGTTTCGATGGCGGTGCTGGCAGAGGTGGTTTTGCGGGGCATCTGGAAATCTCTGATATGGAAACACGACAAGCCCGAGACTGCTCCCGGGCCCTTCATGAATCAAGTGGTGGCGTATCGGATGGGATCAAGTCCCGACCCCAAAAACACCTGTGGGAGCGCAACGGATACGCTCCCACAAGGGTTTTGACACATCGAAAAGGGTGGCTCAGGCCGCGCCGCCGGCCTCTTCCAGCTTGTCCGTCGACTGCATGTTGCCGTGGTAGATGAGGTAGGGCTCGGCCTGACCTTCGATGACGGCATCGTCCACCACCACCTTGCTGACGTGCTCCAGCGACGGCAGCTCGTACATGGTATCCAGCAGCACCTGTTCGAGGATGGTGCGCAGGCCGCGCGCGCCGGTCTTGCGCTTGAGCGCCTTGCGCGCGATGGCGCGCAATGCCTCGGGGCGGAACTCCAGCTCCACGCTTTCCATCTCGAACAGTTTCTTGAACTGCTTGGTGACGGCATTCTTCGGCTCGACCAGGATCTGCACCAGGGCATCCTCGTCCAGCTCATCCAGCGTCGCCACGACCGGCAGACGGCCGACGAACTCGGGGATCAGGCCGAAACGCACCAGATCCTCCGGCTCCACCGTGGACAGGAGCTTGCCGATGTTTTCCTTGCGATCCTTGCTGCGCACCTCGGCGGAGAAGCCGATGCCGGTGGTTTCCGAACGCTGCTGAATGACCTTTTCCAGCCCGGCGAAGGCGCCGCCGCAGATGAACAGGATGTTCTTGGTGTTGACCTGCAAAAACTCCTGCTGCGGATGCTTGCGGCCGCCCTGTGGCGGAATCGAAGCGAGGGTGCCTTCGATCAGCTTCAGCAACGCCTGCTGCACGCCCTCGCCCGACACGTCGCGGGTGATCGAGGGGTTCTCGCTCTTGCGCGAGATCTTGTCGATCTCGTCGATGTAGACGATGCCGGCCTGGGCCTTGTCCACGTCGTAATCGCATTTCTGAAGGAGCTTCTGGATGATGTTCTCGACGTCCTCGCCGACGTAGCCCGCTTCGGTCAGCGTGGTGGCGTCGGCGATGGTGAACGGCACGTTCAGCAGGCGCGCCAGCGTCTCGGCCAGCAGCGTCTTGCCCGAGCCGGTCGGCCCGATCAGCAGGATGTTGGACTTGGACAACTCGACGTCGTCGTCCTTCTGTCGCGATTCCTGGCGCTTGTAGTGGTTGTACACGGCCACCGCCAACGCCTTCTTGGCGCGGGTCTGGCCGATGACGTACTGGTCCAGCGTGTCGTTGATTTCACGCGGCTTGGGCAGATGCGCGCGACCGGAAGCGGCTTTTTCTTCCAGTTCTTCGCGGATGATGTCGTTGCAAAGCTCGACGCACTCGTCGCAAATGAACACGGACGGGCCCGCGATCAGCTTGCGTACTTCGTGCTGGCTTTTGCCGCAAAAAGAGCAGTAAAGAATCTTGCCACTCTCGTTGGAACGGCCTTGTCGGTCGTCACTCATGCTTTTTTCCTGAACCGATTACGGCTGCAATGCGAGGATAGCATAGCCCGCCCGCCGTCCATGCTCCAGATGGACGTGAGCGTCGTGGATATGCAAGGCCCGGCAAGCCTGCGGCAACTTGTCATGAACGATGGGAGGCCTCAGGCGGATTTCACGCTTTCGCCGGGACGACGATTCAGCACGTCGTCGATGAGGCCGTAGGCCTTGGCTTCGTCGCTGCTCATGAAGCGGTCACGCTCCATGTCCAGCTGCAGTTCGTCCACCGTCCTGCCGGTGTGATGCGCATAAAGCTCATTCAGACGCTTGCGCAAATAGATGATTTCCCGGGCGTGAATCTCGATGTCCGTGGCCTGGCCCTGGGCGCCGCCGGAAGGCTGGTGGATCATCACGCGCGAGTTCGGCAGCGCATAACGCTTGCCCTTGGCGCCCGCCATCAGCAGCAGCGAACCCGCGCTGCTGGCCTGGCCGATGCACATGGTGCTGACGTCGGGCTTGATGAACTGCATGGTGTCGTAGATCGCCAGGCCCGCCGACACCACGCCGCCGGGGCTGTTGATGTAGAAGTTGATGTCCTTGTCCGGGTTTTCCGACTCAAGGAACAGCATCTGCGCCACGATCAGGTTGGCCACGTTGTCGTCGATGGGCCCGACCAGAAAGATCACCCGCTCCTTGAGCAGACGCGAATAGATGTCGTACGAGCGCTCGCCGCGTGCGGTCTGCTCGACGACCATCGGTACCAGATTGAGGGCGGTCGTGTTTACGGCGCTGTGGGACATGGGATTCTCCGTTCGCTGAAACGATGTCGATTGAGCGGGGCCACATGCCCCACGCACCTTGTCTGCCCGAGTTTACAGGCTCAGGCCTGACCCGGACGCATCACTTCGTCGAAGCTGTGCGCCTTGTCGGTGGTCTTGGCGTGCTCGGCCACCCACTCGGCCACCTGATCTTCCATGACGCGGTTTTGCAGACCCGACATCAATTGGGGGTCGCCGTTGTAGAGTTCAATGACCTTTTCCGGCTCCTCGTAGGTGGAGGCGATGGCGGCCATCATCTCGGCCACGCGCTTGCGGTCGAGTTCCAGCTCCTGCTTGCGCGCGATCTCGCCCATCAGGAGAGCCGCGGCCACGCGCTTTTTGGCCATCGGACGGGCCATGTCCAGTACCTGCTGCGGAGGCTCCTGGCCCTCGGGAATGCGGTCCTGCAACATGCCGGCCACTTCGTTCTCGATCATCACGTCGGGCACGTCCAGATCGGGATGGGCCTCGGCCAGCTTGCCGGCGACCTCGTTCTTGAGGGCGGCCAGCAAGGCGCCCTTGAGTTCACGTTCGAGGTTGTTGCGCACTTCCTTGCGGAAGGTTTCCACATCGCCGTCGGCCACGCCGAACTGCTTGACGAAGGCGTCGTCCAGCTCGGGCAGGCGCGGCTCCTGCACCTTGAGAATGTTCAATTCGACCGCCGCCTTGCGGCCGGCCAGGTTCTTGTTGCCGAAGTCTTCGGGGAACTCGATGTCCTGCTTGACCTCGTCGCCGGCCTTGCGCCCGATCAGCGCCTCTTCCAGCGCCTCGAACAGCGTGCCCGAATCGAGCACCGAGCCGGCGCGCTCCAGGCCTTCCTCGGGGAAGCGGTAGTCGCCGACGTTGGCCGAGTATTCGAACATCACGAAATCGCCCTTTTCGGAGGCGCGCTCGACCGGCTCGAAATGGCGGCGCTGCTTGCGCAGGGTATCGATCATGGCATCGATGTCGGTGTCGGCCACTTCGGCCGAGGGGCGCTCGATTTCCAGGGCGGACACGTCGATCTCGGGAAATTCCGGCATCACCTCGAACGTGGCCGTGCAGGCGATTTCGCCGTCTTCCGCCTCGCCGGTGGTGTCGATGACCGGACGTGCGACGGGACGCAGTTTTTCCTGCTCGAAGGCCTTCTGCAGGCTTTCGCCGATCATGTCCGACAGGGCTTCGCCGCGCACCTGATCGCCAAAGCGCTGCTTGATGACCTGCACCGGAACGCGCCCCGGCCGGAAACCTTTCAGGCGCACCGTACGACCCAGCTGCGTGATGCGCTCGCTGACCTGGGTGTCCAGACGCTCAGCGGGAATCTTCAACGTGAGCTTGCGCCCCAGCGTACCCACATTTTCAACCGAAACTTGCATGAGATCTCCTGAAACCGCCCGCGACGGGCGCGTTGAGCGGCTCGCAGCCACCAAACCAAACCTGTTGCCGATGTCATGGTGCGAAAGGGGGGACTCGAACCCCCACGGGGG
>DASSTF010000021.1:0-10765 GCA_035708045.1 Rhodanobacteraceae bacterium
GCCGAAACCGACGGCACCTTCGAGAAGCTGGTCAAGCACGAAGTGCTGTCTTTGCGCCGCGAGCGCGACAAGCTGGAAAATTCGCTGGGCGGCATCAAGGACATGAACAAGCTGCCGGACGCCATGTTCGTCATCGACATCGGCTACGAGAACATTGCCGTGCAGGAAGCCCGCAAGCTGGGTATCCCGGTGATCGCCGTGGTCGATACCAACTACGATCCGGCGCTGGTCGACTACGCCATCCCGGGCAACGACGACGCCATCCGCGCCATTCAGCTGTACACACGTGCCGCCGCTGACGCGATCCTGGAAGGCAAGGCCGCCGCGCCAGCCAACCAGGGCAACGCCGAGGACTTCGTCGAACTGGACGCCGACGGCAACCCCGTCGCCAAGACCGACAAGGCCAAGCCGGCACCGCGCCGCGCCGCCAGGAAGTCGGCCGAAAAAGCCGAAACCAAGACGGAAGCCAAGGCTGACGAAAAAGCCGCCGCCGGCGAATGATCGCCTGATCCTTACCTGGGGCGCACCCATGCGGCGCGCCCCACGCAACACATTCGAGGTTTACCATGCAAATCAGTGCACAACTGGTCAAGGAGCTGCGCCAGCGTTCCGGCGCCGGCATGATGGAATGCAAGAAGGCCCTGGTCGAGAACGAGGGCAACATCGACACCGCGATGGAATGGCTGCGCAAGCAGGGCCTGGCCAAGGCCGACAAGAAAGCCAGCCGCGTGGCCGCCGAAGGCCGCATCATCGGCGCCCAGGACAAGGGCAGCGCGGTGCTGGTCGAAATCAACTGTGAAACCGATTTCGTGGCCAAGGACAAGAGCTTCCTGGCCTTTGCCGACAACGTGGCCGAAGTCGCTCTGGAAAGCGGCAGCGCCGACGTCGACGCGCTCAAGGCCGCCAGCTATCCCGGCGGCGGCACCGTCGACGATGCCGCCAAGGCCCTCGTCGCCACCATCGGCGAAAAGATCGACGTGCGCCGCATGGCCCGCGTGGAAAGCGATGGCGTGATCGGCAACTACATCCACGGCGGCCGTATCGGCGTGCTGGTGGCCCTGGAAGGCGGCTCGGCCGACCTGGCCAAGGGCATCGCCATGCACGTGGCCGCGATGAATCCGCAGTACATCAGCGCCGACGACGTCCCCGCCGAGGTCGTCGAGAAGGAAAAGGAAATCGCCAAGGGCCAGATGAGTGAAAAGGATCAAGCCAAGCCAGCCGAAATCCTGGAAAAGATCATTTCCGGCAAGGTCAACAAGGTCGTCTCCGAACTGACCCTGACCGGCCAGGCCTACGTCATGGACACCGGCTCCAGCGTCGGCGACGTGCTCAAGAAGGAAAACGCCAAGGTCAAGCAGGTCGTCCGCCTGGCCGTCGGCGAAGGCGTCGAGAAGAAGGAAGAAGATTTCGCCGCCGAAGTGATGAAGCAGGCGGGATTGGCGTAAGCAGGTCTTGTCGCCATTGAACAGTGCAAGGGGCCGCGAGGGATCGCGGCCTTTTTGTTGTTGACAGTGGTGAGGGACGAGAGACGAGTAGCGAGGGCGCATATGACGACCTCAAGGCGGTCGACGACTGCAGAACACTGCCTCCGCCAAGAAGGCAGCTTCATCCGCAGCCTTCAATCATGCGCCCTCGCTACTCGCCTCTCGTCCCTCACCCCTAATCCGCTACAATGCGGCACGCCAACAACCTGCCCCGGAGCCATGCGATGACCGACGCCCCCACCTATCCGCGCATCCTGCTCAAACTTTCCGGCGAGGCATTGATGGGGGAAGAGGATTACGGCATCGATCCCAAGGTGATCGGGCGGCTGGCCGACGAGATCATCGAGGTACGCGAAACCGGCGTCGAGGTCGGCGTGGTCATTGGCGGCGGCAACATCTTTCGCGGCGCGGGACTGGCCGCGGCCGGCATGGATCGGGTCACCGGCGACCACATGGGCATGCTGGCCACGGTAATGAACGCGCTGGCCATGGCGGACGCCATCGAAAAACGCGGCGGCTTCGCGCGCGTGATGAGCGCCATTCCCATCCATGACGTGGCCGAGGATTTCATTCGTCGCCGCGCCGTGCGCCATATCGAGAAGGGCCGCATCGCCCTGTTTGCCGCCGGTACCGGCAATCCGTTCTTCACCACGGATTCCGCTGCGGCATTGCGCGCGGTCGAAATCGGCGCCGACCTGCTGCTCAAGGCCACCAAGGTCGATGGTGTGTACACCACCGATCCGGCCAAGGACAAGAACGCCACGCGTTACGAGCACCTCACCTACGACCAGGTCATCGAGAACAAGTTGGCCGTGATGGACACCGCCGCCATTGCCCTGTGCCGCGATCACGGCATGCCGATGCGCATCTACGACATGACCTGCCCCGGCAACCTGATGCGCATCATGCGCGGTGAGTCCATCGGTACGCTGGTCGACGGCGAATAAATCCGTCTCTTCCGCCTTTTCACCCGGGGTATCCGCCTCCGAGCTTGCTATACTCGAACGGATACACGCCGTTCCGTGGAGTTTCCCGTGCTAGACGACATCAAACAAGACGCCAAGACCCGCATGGGCAAAAGCATCGACGCGCTCGAAAACGAGCTGCGCCGCCTGCGTACCGGTCGCGCCAGCACGGCCCTGGTCGAGGGCATCAAGGTCCCCTACTACGGCTCGGACATGCCGCTGCCCCAGGTCGCCACGGTGACCGTGACCGACGCGCGCACCCTGACCATCACCCCGTGGGAAAAGACCATGGTCGCCCCGGTCGAAAAAGCGCTGCTGGGTTCGGACATCGGCGTCACGCCGACGACCGCAGGCAACGTGATCCGACTCAACCTGCCGGCCCTGACCGAGGAACGCCGCAAGGAACTGGCCAAGCACGTGTCGCACGAAGGTGAAAACGCCAAGATCGCCATCCGCAACATCCGCCGCGACGCCATGCAGACCGTCAAGGAACTGCTCAAGGAAAAGGAAATCACCGAGGACGACGAGCGCCGCAGCGAGGATGAAATCCAGAAATTGACCGACGGTTTCGTCAAACAGGTCGACGAGGTGGTCAAGGCCAAGGAAAACGAACTGCTGGCCATTTGAAGCCTCACGGCGCCCTTCATGCCTTCCACCAGTGACAGCCCGCGCACGTTACACCACCTGGCCATCGTCATGGATGGCAATGGGCGCTGGGCCGAGAAACGCCACCGTCCACGCAGTTTTGGCCACAGTTCGGGCCAGAAGGCCGTGCGCAATGCGGTCGAGTTCTGTCTGCGCAACAAGATCGAGGTGCTGACGCTGTTCGCCTTTTCCAGCGAAAACTGGCGTCGCCCCGAAACCGAGGTCAAGGCGCTGATGCAACTGTTCCTCAAGGCGCTGGACAAGGAAATCGCCGAACTGCACAAGCAGCACGTGCGCGTCACCTTCATCGGCGATCTGTCGGCCTTCGATGCTTCGTTGCACGAACGCATGCAGTTGGCCATGCACAAGACGCGGCACAACACTGCGCTCAACCTCAATGTGGCCGTCAACTACGGCGGCCGCTGGGACATCGCCAACGCCGCCCGGCAATTGGCCGAGGCCGTCGCTCGAGGAGAGCTTTCCGCCGAGGAAATCGACGAAACCATGCTGGCCACGCGGACATGTCTTGCCGACCAGCCACCGCCGGATCTGCTGATACGTACCGGCGGCGATTGCCGAATCAGCAATTTCCTGCTGTGGCAGATTGCCTATACGGAACTGTATTTCACCGATACCCTGTGGCCTGACGTCGATACCGACTGCCTGGCCCGCGCCATGGACGACTATGCCAGTCGCCAGCGGCGTTTCGGTCGCACCGGATCGCAGATCCTCGCGACCGCCTCCCACTGACACCGGACTCCGCATGCTGCTTCAGCGCATCCTTACCGCCCTGATCCTGACGCCGTTGGCGGTTGTCATCATCCTGTTTCCGCCGACCTGGCTGTTCACGCTGATCGTTGCCATCGTTTTCCTCGGCGCGCAGTGGGAATGGACGCGCCTGTGCGGCCTGGAAACTCCCGCGGCGCGTACCGTGATGCCGGTACTGTCCCTGATCGCGATGGCGCTGCTGTGGTGGCAACGCGATGTTTTCCATGCATGGCTGGCCGTGCTGGTGATCGGCTTCGTGTGGTGGCTGTCCACCCTCGCGTGGCTGCGTACCTACACATTCGCCGCCTCGCCCTCACGCGAGCACGCCTGGCTGAAACTGCTGGTCAGCCTGCTGGTATTGGTGCCGGCCTGGGCGGCCCTGACCTACCTTCATGGAACCGCGCTCCGCGGCCCATGGTGGACGCTGCTGGCCTTGTGCATTGTCTGGGCCGCCGATATCGGCGCCTATTTCAGCGGTCGCGCCTTCGGCAAGCGCAAGCTGGCTCCCCGCATCAGCCCCGGCAAGACCCGCGCGGGCGCCTGGGGGGCGCTGGTCGCCGGCATGCTCGTGGCCGTGGCTGGCGGCTGGCTGCTCGGCATCCACGACGGCAGGCTGGTCGGCATGGCCGTGCTGGGGCTCGTGACCGTCGCCGCCTCGATCGTCGGCGACCTGTTCGAAAGCCTGATGAAGCGTCATGCCGACATCAAGGACTCCAGCGCCATTTTCCCCGGTCATGGCGGCCTGCTGGATCGTCTGGACAGCGTGTTTGCCGCGCTGCCGGTATTCGTGCTGGGCAAGCTCGTGCTGGGGCTGTAAACGCGTCATGCACGACCTGGGATGCACATCATGAAGACCATCGCCATTCTCGGCGCCACCGGCTCCATCGGCGCCAGCGCGCTGGACGTCATCGCCCGGCACCCGGAGCGCTTCCGCGTCGGCGTGCTGACGGCCCATCGCAATGTGGGGAAGCTGGTCGAACTGTGTGTCCGCCACCATCCCGATCTTGCCGTCATCGCCGATGCCGCGCGCAAGGATGAGCTGGCCGCAGCCTTGAAGGATGCCGGGCTTTCCTGCGCCGTGGCTGCCGGCCCGGAGGCATTGGCCACGGCCGCGGCCGAAACGGACATCGACATCGTGATCGCCGCCATCGTCGGCGCCGCCGGTCTCGCTTCCACCCTGGCGGCGGCACGGGCGGGCAAGCGCCTGCTGCTGGCCAACAAGGAATCGATCGTCATGGCCGGCCCGCTGCTGATGGCGGCATTGCGGGAAGGCGGTGGCGAGCTGATGCCCGTCGATTCCGAGCACAACGCCATTTTCCAGTGTCTGCCTCATGGCCATCCGAACGTGTCCGGCAACGGCGTCCGGCGTTTGCTGTTGACGGCCTCGGGCGGGCCGTTCCGGGGCCGCACGCGAAGCGAGCTGGTCGACATCACGCCCGATCAGGCCTGCGCGCATCCCGTCTGGTCGATGGGGCGCAAGATTTCGGTCGATTCGGCAACCCTGATGAACAAGGGACTGGAAGTCATTGAAGCACATCACCTTTTTGGTGCCGACATCGACAACATCGAAGTAGTGCTGCACCCGCAGTCGATGGTGCATTCGCTGGTCGAATATGTCGACGGCTCGGTGCTGGCACAGCTCGGCAATCCGGACATGCGCACGGCGCTGGCGCATGGCTTGGCCTGGCCCGAGCGCATCGAGGCCGGAGTCGCGCCGCTGGATCTGCCGGCGCTGGGCCGTCTGGACTTCGAGCGCCCCGACACCGGCACCTTCCGCTGCCTCGCACTGGCCTACCAGGCCTTGCGCGCGGGCGGCGATGCTCCGGCCATCCTCAATGCCGCCAACGAGGTGGCCGTGGCCGCCTTTCTGGCTGGCGCCCTGCCTTTCATGGCCATTGCCGAGGTCATTGATGCAACTTTGCAGGAACTGCCACCCGAACCCGTGGTCGATATGACATCCCTCGTTCAGCGCGATATTGGCGCGCGCCAGGCGGCGCACCGTATCATGCACCGTTACCACTGAGGCTCGCGTCCGCACACATGCTCAATTTTCTGGGTTCCATCTGGTGGTTGGCCGTCACGCTCGGCGTGCTGGTCACCTTCCACGAATTCGGCCACTTTTGGGTGGCGCGCCGCTGCGGCGTGAAGGTGCTGCGCTTTTCCGTGGGTTTCGGACGGGCGATCTGGAGCCGCACGGCACGCGACGGCACCGAATACTGCATAGCCGCCATTCCGCTGGGCGGCTACGTGAAAATGCTCGACGCCCGCGAGGGCGATGTACCGGAAGACCAGCGCGGCATGGAATTTACCGGCAAGCCGCTGTGGCAACGCATCGCCATCGTCGCCGCCGGCCCCGGATTCAACCTTATCTTCGCCGTGCTGGCGTTCTGGGTGATGTTCATGGTCGGACGCCCGGGCTTGGTGCCGGTGGTGGCCGCGCCGGCGCCACAGACACTGGCCGCCGAAGCCGGATTCCATGGCGGCGACGTGATCCGGACCATCGACGGCAAGCAGGTGGCCACTTGGGTCGGCGTGCTGAACACGCTTGGCGCGGACGCCCTGTCCCGGCGCCCCGTGGACATCCGGGTCCAGCGCGCCAACGGCGACATGGCCACGTTGCGCCTGCCGCTCCAGCATCTGTCCACGGATGTGCAGCTCGAAAAGGCCTTCGGCAAGATCGGCCTCAAGGCCCAACCCGCCCCGCCGGTCGTGGCCAAGGTCGAGCCCGGCAAGCCGGCAGCCAGGGCCGGGTTGCGCGCCCAGGACCGGGTCATCGCCATCAACGGCCAGAAGGTCACGCATTTCAACGACATCGGAGCCAAGATCAAGGCCCTGACAGGCGCATCGCCCACGTTGACCTTCCAGATACGCCGTGGTGATCGCGCTTTGTCGCTGCCGGTCAAGCCGACCTGGATCGATCCGGGCGACGGCGGTGGAACACGCTGGATCATCGGCGTGATGCCTCCGGAGCCACCCACCGCGATAGTGCGCTACGGGCCGCTGAGCGCCATGGGCAAGGCGTTCGCCACTACCTGGGACAAGACGGCCACCACGTTCGAGTTGATCGGCAAGATGCTCATCGGACATGCGTCTCCGCGCAATCTGTCCGGCGTCATCACCATTGCCCGCGTGGCCAATACGTCGGCCCAGATGGGCTTCGCCTATTTTCTGTCCTTTCTCGGCCTGATCTCTCTCAGCCTGGCCGTTCTCAACCTGCTGCCCATTCCCATCTTGGACGGCGGACACCTGCTGTATTACCTTATCGAGCTGGCCAAAGGCCGTCCGGTCAGCGAGCGCACCATGGTGGTCGGACAATTCGTCGGCATGGCGTTGATCGTCGCCCTGGTGGGACTGGCCTTCTACAACGACATCCTGCGACTGGCCTCGTGAGTCGCTGCTATCTCCCGCTGTGGCCTTCGGCCGCAGCTTCACGTTATACCCAATGGAATCGACGATGAAGCGTGTCGCCGCCCTGATCCTGCTATCCGCCCTGAGTGCCAAGGCCCTCGCCGTGACGCCTTTCGTGGTCTCCGACATCCGCGTGGAGGGCCTGCAACGCATTGCCGCCGGTACCGTATTC
Source organism: Rhodanobacteraceae bacterium (assembly GCA_035708045.1). Taxonomy (GTDB): domain Bacteria; phylum Pseudomonadota; class Gammaproteobacteria; order Xanthomonadales; family Rhodanobacteraceae; genus Oleiagrimonas. The sequence goes on from DASSTF010000021.1 coordinate 7,443, forward strand.
AGCTATCTGCCGATCGAAAAGGGCGACACGCTCAACGATGCCAGCGCCCAGCAGGCCATCCGTGCGCTCTATCGCACCGGTTTTTTCAGCGACATCGAGTTGGAACACCAGGGCGACATCCTGATCGTCAAGGTGGTCGAACGGCCCTCCATCGCCAAGCTGGACATCCACGGCAACAAGGCCATCAAGACCGACGACCTCAAGAAAGGCCTGAAATCCATCGGCCTGTCCGAAGGTTCCACCTTCGATCGCCTGGCGCTTGACCGCGTCCGCAAGGAATTGATCCAGCAGTACTACAACCGTGGCCGTTACAACGTGTCGGTCGATCCGCACGTGGTTCGCCTGAACAACAATCGCGTGAACATCGATATCGAGATTCGCGAAGGCGAAACCGCGCGCATCAAGGCCATCAACATCGTCGGCAACACGGTATTCACCGACAAGCAGATCCGCAGCAATTTCGAATCGGACACGACCAATTGGTTGTCCTGGTACTCCAAGGACGATCAGTACTCGCGCGAGAAAGTCTCCGGCGATCTGGAAAAGCTCGGCTCGTACTACATGGATCGCGGCTATGCGGACTTTGCCGTGACCTCGACGCAGGTGGCGATCAACCCCACCAAGCGCGACATGTACATCACCGCCAGCATCAAGCAGGGCGACGTCTACAAGATTTCCGACGTGCACCTGCTGGGTGACCTGATCCTGCCGGAAAAAACCATGCGGCAGTTCGTGTTCATCGGCAAGGGCGACACCTTCAACCGCGCGCGGATCCAGGCCAGCGCCAAGGCCATGAAGAGCATCCTGGCCAACATCGGTTACGCCTTTGCCGACGTCAAGCCGATCCCCAAGCTGGACAAGAAGAACCACACCGTCGACCTGACTTTCTACGTCAAACCCGGTCAGCGCGTCTACGTGCGCCGCATCACCTTCAGCGGCAACACGCGCACCGAAGACAACGTGCTGCGTCGCGAAATGCGCCAATTGGAAGGCTCGTGGTACTCCAAGGCCGCCATCGAACGCTCCAAGACCCGACTGAAGCAGCTCGGTTATTTCAAGGACGTCAAGATCGACCACAAGCGCGTGCCCGGTACCGATGATGAAGTGGATCTCACCGTCACCGTCAAGGAGCAGAACGCCGGCAGTCTTCAGTTCGGCATCGGCTACTCGCAGTACTCGGGCACCATTTTCACCGCCTCGGTGTCCCAGAACAATTTCCTCGGCACCGGCGACAAGTTCTCGGTCGGCGTGCAGACCAGTCGTTACTACAAGTCGCTCAATCTGCGCTACGTCAACCCTTATGTCACCGACAGCGGCGTCAGCGTCGGCTACAACCTCAGCTACAGCAAGACCGACTTCGGCGACACCAACTTCGCCAATTACGAAAACAGTACACGCGCGTTCTCCATGTTCGTCGGTATTCCCATCAGCGAATCCGATCGCCTGACGGCTGGTCTGGGGCTGGAAAGCAACCGTGTCAACTTGTACCCGTTCTACAGCCCGCAGTCCTATCTCGACTACCAGAACGCCCTTGGCTACAAGACGGCGCACAGCTGGACCTTCAACACTTCCTATACCCACGAAACACGCAACGCCTACTGGGCGCCCACCGCGGGCGGCGTGCAATCGCTGAGCCTGGACGTGGCCCTGCCCGGTTCCACTGTGGAGTACTGGAAGCTCTACTACCGCGGCAACCACTACTGGCCTGTCGGCGGCGGGTTCGTGCTCTATCTGAATGGTGAAATAGGCTACGGAGATACCTATGGCAACCAGACCTACAGCCGCACCTTCGGCCCCAACAAGGCTGGCGAGAAAGTCGGGTTCCCGTTCTGGCAGAACTACTTCTCCGGCGGCGTGCGCGACGTGCGTGGCTTTCAGGACAACACCCTCGGCCCGCGTGAAACGAGCGGTTACTACTATTACCCCACCCCCATCGGCGGCTCTTTCAAGGTATTGGGCACGGCGCAGGTGTTCCTGCCGATTCCGGGCCTCAAGAACGTCAATACCGCACGCGTGGCCCTGTTCACCGACGTCGGCAACGTCTACAAGGATTACAAGAGCTTCGACGCAAGCAAGTTGCGGGCCTCCTATGGCGTTTCGTTGCAATGGCAGGCTCCCATCGGGCCTTTGGTCATGAGTTATGCCATACCGTTCCGTGACCAGCCTGGCGACAGACATTACGAAGAGCGGTTCCAGTTCACGTTCGGCAGCAGTTTCTAAAAATCGGAACCCGGGAAAACACAACCGTTGCCACCGCTACTCCGGCTCACACCTGCGGCTGTCCGGAGCGGTTATCATGGGCGTTCCCGCAAACCGATCCAGAGCATGGCCGAATCTTCGCAACACCACGACCTGGCATCATTGGCCGCACGCTTCGACCTTGAACTCCACGGCGACGGCCGTGGAGTCGTCCATGGCGTCGCCACGCTGGCCAGCGCCGATGATGGACAACTGGCATTTCTTGCCAACCCCCGCTACGGCGCACAACTGGCAAATACCCGGGCCGGCGCCGTGGTGTTGGCTCGGGATCAGGTTGACTCCTGTCCCGTGCCCGCCTTGGTCGCCGCCGATCCCTACGTCGCCTACGCCAAGATCGCGGCGCTGTTCCAGCATCAGCCCTCGGCCACGCCCGGCGTGCATGCCAGTGCCGTGGTCGCCGCTGGTGCCGAAGTCAGTCCTTCGGCTTGCGTCGGTCCACTGTGCGTCATCGAGGATGGCGCACGCATTGGCGACGGTGTCGTACTGGGCCCGCATTGCGTGATCGGGCGAGGCTGTACGGTGGGGGCCCAATCGCATCTGGTGGCGCGCGTGACCCTGGTCAGCGACGTCACGCTGGGGCAGCGTGTCCTGATCCATCCCGGCGCCGTGATCGGCGCGGATGGTTTCGGTCTGGCCGTGGATCGCGATCACTGGATCAAGGTGCCGCAACTGGGCGGCGTGCGCATCGGCGACGATTGCGAAATCGGCGCCAACACCACGATCGACCGTGGCGCGCTGGAAGACACCGTGCTTGAAGAGGACGTGCGCCTGGACAACCAGATCCAGATTGCGCACAACGTGCACGTGGGCGCACACACGGCCATGGCCGGTTGCAGCGCCGTGGCCGGCAGCGCCCGCATCGGCCGCTGGTGCATGGTGGGTGGCAATGCCGGTATCCTTGGTCATCTCGAGGTGGCCGATCACGTGGTGATCACCGCCAAGAGTCTGGTCACCCGCTCGATTCACGAATCGGGCGAATATTCTTCAGGGGTTCCCTTGCAGGACAATCACGCGTGGCGCAGGAACGCTGCACGCTTCAAACATCTGGATGACATGGCGCGCCG
>DASSTF010000022.1:0-11595 GCA_035708045.1 Rhodanobacteraceae bacterium
TCGCACCTATGTGCTGTGCGACGACGACGGCCAGATCACCGAGACGCATTCCATTTCCGCTGGCCTGGATTATCCCGGCGTCGGCCCCGAGCATGCCTTCCTGAAGGACACCGGTCGCGCCGAATACGTGGGCGTCAGCGATGCCGAGGCCATGGATGCCTTCCACCGCCTGACGGAGGTCGAGGGCATCCTGCCGGCGCTGGAATCCAGCCACGCCGTGGCCCAGGCCATCAAGCTCGCCGCCGGCATGCCGAAGGACGGCATCGTGCTGTGCAACCTCTCCGGACGTGGCGACAAGGACGTGCATACCGTGGCCGAGCGCGAGGGGATCAGTTTGTGATGCGCTGCATGCGATTTGTGGTTTCGCACCCCTTCGGGGCGCGAGTTCATTTTCTTTGCTTGCCCAAAGAAAACGAACCAAAAGAAAGGGCACCCCGACAGATGCGCCCTTCGGGGTCGCTCCGGGGTTCCGGGGGTTTGCCGACGGGCCATCCATGGCCCGACGACAAACTGACCGACTTCCTGTCGGCCACCCTGTGGGCCTTTTCCTCCACCCCTGCGCCGCATCTGAAGGGGCCCCAGCGGCGCGTTGCGCCGCCCGCTCCGCGAGTTTTTGCGGGCCTCAGTCCGCTCGTCCCTCATCCCTCGCCACTCACCCCTTGACCCATGAACCGCATTGATGCCCGCTTCGCCGAGCTCAAGGCCGCCGGTCGTACAGGCCTGATCCCGTTCATCACCGCTGGCGATCCGTCGCCCGATACGGTGGTGCCATTGATGCATGCGCTGGCGGCGCATGGCGCTGACGTCATCGAGCTGGGCGTGCCGTTTTCCGACCCCATGGCCGACGGCCCTTCCATCCAGCACGCCGACGAGCGCGCACTCGCCGCGGGCGTCGGGTTGGCCGACGTTCTGCGCTGGGTGAGCCGGTTCCGGCAGGACGATGACGCCACGCCCATCGTGTTGATGGGTTATCTCAACCCCATCGAAATCCACGGTTACCGGACGTTTGCCGACGAAGCCGTGGCCGCCGGCGTGGACGGCGTGCTGCTGGTGGATTGCCCCATCGAGGAAGCCGCCACGGCCGCGCCCTTGCGCGAGGCGGGCCTGCGCCAGATCTGGCTGGCCGCGCCCACGACCAGCGCCGCGAGGCTGGATCGTTTGTGCGAATCCGCCGAGGGCTTCCTGTATTATGTCTCGGTTGCGGGAATTACCGGCACCCTCGGTCTGGCCGTCGGCGACATCGCGGCGCGCGTGACTGGCATACGCGAAAAAGCCGGCGCGCCGGTGGCGGTCGGTTTCGGCGTGCGCAGTGCCGAACAGGCGCGCGCCATTGCCGGGTTCGCCGATGCCGTGGTCATCGGCAGCGCACTGGTGGAGCGTCTGACCGGCGCCGGTAATGCCGCGGAAGTGACTGCAAGGGTGGGCGATTTTCTCACCCCCATTCGCGCCGCGCTGGACGGAAAGGCGCGGACGACCGATTGAATCAAGGGTGTGACGGCATGAACTGGCTGCAAAAACTGATGACCCCGAAGGCGCGCACCGAGAGTGCGGCCGCCAACAAGAGCAAGGTGCCCGAAGGTGTGTGGGGGCAGTGCAAGGGGTGCGGCCAGGTGCTGTATCGGCCCGAGCTGGAACGCCAGATGATGGTCTGCCCCAAGTGCGGCCACCACCACACGATCGCCGCGCGCAGGCGTCTGACGGAACTGTTCGACGAAGGCAGCGCCAGCGAACTTTTCGCCGACATGACGTCGGTCGATACGCTCAAGTTCCGCGATTCCAAGAAGTACAAGGATCGCATCCTCGCCGCACAGAAAAAGACCGGCGAAAAAAGCGCCATGGTCGCCATGCAGGGCAAGCTCAAGGCCATGCCGTTGGTCGCCGTGGCCTTCGAGTTCGGCTACATGGGCGGTTCCATGGGCTCCGTCGTGGGTGAAAAATTCACCCGCGCCGCCGAGCGCGCCCTCGACGAGCGCGCCCCGTTCGTGTGCTTCAACGCCACCGGCGGCGCGCGCATGCAGGAAGGTTTGCAATCGCTGATGCAGATGGCCAAGACCTCGGCGGCGCTGGCCAGGCTGCGCAAGGCCGGCGTGCCCTACATTTCCGTCTTGACGCATCCCACCACGGGCGGCGTCTCGGCCAGTTTCGCCATGCTGGGCGACATCAACATCGGCGAGCCCGGCGCCCTGATCGGTTTCGCCGGTCCGCGCGTCATCGAGCAGACCGTGCGCGAAACGTTGCCCGAAGGCTTCCAGCGTTCCGAGTTCCTGCTCGAACACGGCGCCATCGACATGATCGTCGACCGCCGCGAAATGCGCGACAAGCTGGCCGACCTGCTGGGCATTCTCACGCACACGCGACACGCCGCCTGAGTGCATGTCCGAAAGGGTTCATGATCGGCCGTGCGGCCGGTTCAGTGAAATGGCGGTGGCCTGAATCAGGCTTGATGCAGGTCAGGCGGGTGCGCCGGCAACATGGTAGCGTGGAGACATCCTCGACAACGCGCATGTCGTCGTGCCTATCGAGGTGGCTGTTGTCGGCGGCATGCACAACCTGCGTCAGACCGGGAGGTTGTTGCCATGAACGTATCCAAATCGCCGTATGTCCTGGTGGCTCCCGCCGCGCGCCACGAAGCCGGCAACGTGGAGCTGAAACTCGCCTCTGCCGAACAACGCATACGTCCTCGCGAAGCGCGTATCGACGAAGCGGTGATGCAAAGTTTCCCCGCCAGCGATCCACCCAGCTGGAACATGGGCGTTGCCGATCCCGATGCCTGGCGCTGAGCTGGTGGAGCCGCCACGATGGCGCCTGCGCAACATCCGCAGGCGCCCGGCGCATGTCAACGCGTGGCTGCTGTGCGTTTGGGCAGCACCCAGTCCGGACGGACGAAATGGCAGTTGTAGCCTTCGGGGTAGTGCTGCAGGTAATCCTGATGCTCCGGTTCAGCTTCCCAGAAATCGCCGGCGGGAGTGACTTCGGTGACGACCTTGCCCGGCCACAGTCCTGAAGCGTCGACGTCGGCGATGGTGTCCTCGGCAATGCGCTTTTGTTCGTCATCCAGATAGAAAATGGCCGAGCGGTAGCTGGTGCCGACGTCGTTGCCCTGGCGGTTGACGGTGGTCGGGTCGTGGATCTGGAAGAAGAATTCCAGCAACTGCCGATAGCTGATGCGTTCCGGATCGAAGACGATTTCCACGGTTTCGGCGTGGCCTTCGTGGTCGCGGTAGGTGGCGTTCTGCACCTGGCCGCCGCTGTAGCCGGTGCGCGTGGAAATCACGCCCGGTTGCTTGCGCAGCAGTTCCTGTGCGCCCCAGAAGCAGCCGCCGGCGAGCAGTGCGCGTTGGGTGGTCATGAGCGGGATTCCTCGTGGTTGAACAGATGGCGGAGATGGCCGTATCCCTCGTGTTCCAGATCGGCCAGGGGAATGAAGCGCAGCGATGCCGAATTGATGCAGTAGCGCAGGCCGCCGCTTTCGCGCGGGCCGTCGGGAAAGACGTGGCCCAGGTGGCTGTCGGCATGCCGTGAGCGAACTTCGGTGCGGATCATGCCGTGGCTCATGTCGCGCTTTTCGACAACGTTGTCCGCTTCCACCGGCCGGCTGAAGCTGGGCCAGCCGCAGGCGCTGTCGAACTTGTCCATCGAGGTGAACAGCGGTTCGCCGGAAACGATGTCCACATACAGGCCCACGTCGTGATGGGCGTTGAAGGGGTTGTCGAACGGCCGCTCGGTGGCCGCTTCCTGGGTGACACTGTATTGCAGCGGGGTCAGGCGCGCCAGTGCTTCGGGGGTCTTGCGATAATCGGACATGGTGATGGCCGTGGGGGATATGTCCTTGATGTACGGGTTCGCCCGGACACTTCCAAGGGCCGCCGTTGAACTTGCCATGGTACGCGCCCATGTGACGTAGCCATAGTGCCGTCGGGTATGAGGAATCTTCATGTCTTTGCTGCAACCGTTCACGCAGGGCGATCTGACCTTGCGCAACCGCATCGTGGTGTCGCCCATGTGCCAGTACTCGTCCGTCGATGGCATGCCCGACGACTGGCATCTCGTGCATCTGGGCGCGCGCGCCGTGGGTGGCGCGGGTCTGGTGTTCACCGAGGCTTCCGCAGTGTCACCGGAGGGACGCATCACGCCGGGCGATGCCGGCATCTGGAATGACGCGCAGTCGCAGGCTTGGGCGCGTGTCGTGCGGTTCGTGAAAAGTCAGGGTGCGGCGGCAGGCATTCAGCTGGCACATGCGGGTCGCAAGGCTTCCACCATGGCGCCCTGGGAGGGCGGCAAGCCGCTGCCGATCGGGCAGGGCGGCTGGACGCCGGTAGCGCCCAGCGCGCTGGCTTTCGATGCGGGTTATCCCATGCCGCAGGCGCTGGGTGAGGCCGGATTGGCCAAGGTGGTCGATGATTTTCGCGAGGCGGCGCGACGCAGTGCCAACGCCGGATTCGACGTCATCGAGGTGCATGCGGCGCATGGTTACCTGCTGCACGAGTTCCTGTCGCCGTTGTCCAATCGGCGGACAAATGCGTATGGCGGTTCGCTGGAAAACCGCGCGCGCCTGCTGCGCGAAGTTGTCGCGGCGGTGCGTGGGGTGTGGCCGGCGCCAAAGCCATTGTGGGTGCGCGTGTCGGCCACCGACTGGGTGGCCGATGGCTGGGACATCGACGAATGCATCGAGTTGGCGCGCTGGCTCAAGGCCGACGGCGTGGATCTGATCGACGTGTCCTCCGGCGGCAATGTTCCGCACGCAAAGATCCCCGTGGCGCCGGGCTACCAGGTACCGTTTGCCGCGCGCATCCGTCGTGAGGCAGGCATCGCCACCGCCGCCGTTGGCCTGATTACCGAGCCCGGACAAGCGCAGGCCATCCTTGATCGCGGCGATGCCGATCTGGTCGTCATGGCGCGCGAGTTGCTGCGCGATCCCTATTTTCCGTGGCACGCGGGCAAGGCGCTGGATGCGCCGCTCCCGGCTCCACCGCAGTACGCACGTGCCTGGTGATCCATGCCTCTTGCCGCGCAACGCGGGCTGAAGATATGCCCGCGTCGCCGGTGGGCGATTGACGTACAATGACCGGACGCTGCCGACAGGTGTTGACGAAAAGCGTGTAACACTGAATAATGCGCGGCCTTGACGGAACGGCTTCGGCCGCTTCCCGAAAACGTTCACGCGCCCGTAGCTCAGCTGGATAGAGTACCTGGCTACGAACCAGGCGGTCGGGAGTTCGAATCTCTCCGGGCGCGCCATACAAATCAAAAGGCCGGATGGTTTTCCATCCGGCCTTTTGCTTTTGTCCGCTCCTACAACGACGACAGCATGGCCTGTTCCCGCAGGAACCATTCGGCAAACCGCTTCACGCCTTCCTCGATGGGTGTGGCCGGCGCATAGCCGGTATCGCGGCTCAACGCGCTGACGTCGGCGAAGGTGTCTTCCACGTCGCCCGGTTGCATGGGCAGCATGATCTTCTCGGCCTGGCGTCCCAGGCGCTGCTCCAGCAGTTCGATGAAGCGCCCAAGCTCCACCGGGTGACCGTTGCCGATGTTGTACACGCGGTACGGCGCGTCGGACGTGGCGGCATCGGGATGCAGCGGGTCGAAATCAGGGTCCGGCCGGGCAGGGCGATCCAGGGTGCGGACGACCCCTTCGACGATGTCGTCGATGTAGGTGAAGTCGCGCGAGTGGCGACCGTGGTTGAACACCTTGATCGGCTCGCCGGCAAGGATGTTGCGCGCGAACAGGATCGGCGACATGTCCGGACGTCCCCACGGGCCGTACACGGTAAAAAAGCGCAGGCCCGTGGTCGGCAGCCGGTAGAGATGGCTGTAGGTGTGCGCCATCAGTTCGTTGGCCTTCTTGCTGGCCGCGTACAGGCTGACCGGATGATCGACCGCGTCGGCAACCGAGAACGGCAGTTTGCGGTTGGCGCCGTATACCGAGCTGGACGAGGCGTAGACCAGATGTTCCACCTCGAACTGGCGGCAGGCATCCAGCACGTTGATGAAGCCGGTGAGATTGCTTTCCACGTAGGCGTGCGGGTTTTCCAGCGAATAACGCACGCCGGCCTGTGCGGCCAGATTGACCACGCGCTCGGGCCTGAACCCGGCGAAGGCGCGTTCCACAGCGGCGCGATCCTCGATGCCGGCCTGAATGAAACGGAAGTCGGCGCGAGGCGTCAATCGATCCAGCCGAGCCTGCTTCAGGCGCACGTCGTAATACGCGTTCAGATTGTCGTAGCCGAGCACGCTGTCGCCGCGTTCCAGCAGGCGTTCGGCGAGTGCGGCGCCGATGAAACCGGCCGCGCCGGTGACCAGGATGCGCATGTGGAATCCTTCGAACAGGGAACCGCAAGTCTAGCAATTATGCGTCGGCGGTTATTGCTGCCGATGCACATCCATGGCATCATGTCCGACCTTGCACCGGGCGCTGCGACGATGGATGTCACGGCAGACCGCACGGGGCAGGGACGATCGGGCCGGAGAGTTCGGAATTTGCAAAAAGGGATTGACGGAATGCGAGTCGCTCCGTACTATCCCCGGCCTCCGCACTCCGCATGTGTTGAACGATGCAGTACGGGGTATAGCGCAGTCTGGTAGCGCACCTGCTTTGGGAGCAGGGTGTCGGGGGTTCGAATCCCTCTACCCCGACCATTTCCAGTGCATGCGCTCGAGAGGTTTCCGGCTGGAATGCCGGGCTTGCAACATCGGTGGGTTATGCGCTCGTAGCTCAACCGGACAGAGCATCGGCCTTCTAAGCCGAGGGTTGCAGGTTCGAGTCCTGCCGGGCGCGCCATCCTTGCGGTGGCATGGACATGGATGTGGCGGCAAGCAATACGGCGGCACGATGCAGGAGTAGTTCCGGCAACATGGCAGACCGGTCTGTCTTCGGTGTTCTGACTGCTGCACGGCCACCTGGCGACACATTGTGGTGGACGTAGCTCAGTTGGTTAGAGTCCCGGATTGTGATTCCGGATGTCGTGGGTTCGAGTCCCATCGTCCACCCCACCCTTTTCAAAGGGCCGTTAGCTCAGTTGGTAGAGCAGTTGACTCTTAATCAATTGGTCGTAGGTTCGAGCCCTACACGGCCCACCATTCAGAGAAAGACCTGCCCATCCCGGCGGGTCTTTCTTTTTGTGGCTGCGGTGTGCGGGCGGCTTGTGCATCCCTGTTGCGCCATCTAAAATTGACCACTTGTGTGCGGGGTGGTACGCCCCGCGTGCGGATCGTCGCGGATGCGCGAAAGTGGCGGAATTGGTAGACGCACTGGATTTAGGTTCCAGCGGGCAGCCCCCGTGGGGGTTCGAGTCCCCCCTTTCGCACCATGACATCGGCAACAGGTTTGGTTTGTGGTGGCCGCGAGCCGCTCAACGCGCCCGTCGCGGGCGGTTTCAGGAGATCTCATGCAAGTTTCGGTTGAAAATGTGGGTACGCTGGGGCGCAAGCTCACGTTGAAGATTCCCGCTGAACGTCTGGACACCCAGGTCAGTGAGCGCATCACGCAGCTGGGTCGCACCGTGCGTCTGAAAGGTTTCCGGCCGGGGCGCGTTCCGGTGCAGGTCATCAAGCAGCGCTTCGGCGACCAGGTGCGCGGCGAGGCCTTGTCGGACATGATCGGCGAGAGCCTGCAGAAGGCCTTCGAGCAGGAAAAACTGCGTCCCGTCGCGCGTCCGGTCATCGACACCACCGGCGAGGCGGAAGACGGCGAAATCGCCTGCACGGCCACGTTCGAGGTGATGCCGGAGTTTCCCGAAATCGACGTGTCCGCCCTGGAGATCGAGCGCCCCTCGGCCGAAGTGGCCGACAGCGACATCGACGCCATGATCGATACCCTGCGCAAGCAGCGCCGCCATTTCGAGCCTGTCGAGCGCGCCTCTGAAAAGGGCGATTTCGTGATGTTCGAATACTCGGCCAGCGTCGGCGACTACCGCTTCCCCGAGGAAGGCCTTGAGCGCGCCGGCTCGGTGCTCGATTCGGGCACGCTGTTCGAGGCGCTGGAAGAGGCGCTGATCGGGCGCAAGGTCGGCGACGAGGTCAAGCAGGACATCGAGTTCCCCGAAGATTTCGGCAACAAGAACCTGGCCGGCCGCAAGGCGGCGGTCGAATTGAACATCCTCAAGGTGCAGGAGCCGCGTCTGCCCGAGCTGGACGAGGCCTTCATCAAGCAGTTCGGCGTGGCCGACGGCAATGTCGAGACTTTCCGCAAGGAAGTGCGCAGCAACCTCGAGCGCGAGCTCAAGGGTGCCTTGCTGGCCGCCCTCAAGAACGAGGTCGCCGGCAAGCTGGCCGAGGCCTATCCCGATCTGGACGTGCCCGACGTGATGATCGAGAACGAAGTGGCCGGCATGCTGCAGGGCCGCATTCCCGAGGGTCAGAAGCCGCCGCAGCAGGCGCTGGACGCGGCCCGTCCGGTGGCGAAGAAGCGCGTCGCCGCGGCTCTCCTGATGGGCGAGATCGCGCGCAAGCAGGAGCTGGAACTCGACCGCAAGCGCGTGGCCGAGATGATGGCCGCCATCGCCTCCACCTACGAGGAGCCGGAAAAGGTCATTGAACTGTACAACGGCGACCCCCAGTTGATGTCTGGTCTGCAAAACCGCGTCATGGAAGACCAGGTGGCCGAGTGGGTGGCCGAACACGCCAAGACCACCGACAAGACGCAAAGCTTTGACGAAGTGATGCGTCCGGGCCAGGCCTGAGGTTTCACTCGGGCCGACAAGGTGCGTGGGGCATGCGGCCCCGCTCAATCGACATCGTTTCAGCGAACGGAGAAATTCATGTCCCACAGCGCCGAAAACACGACCGCCCTCAACCTGGTGCCGATGGTCGTCGAGCAGACCGCCCGCGGCGAGCGCTCGTACGACATCTACTCGCGCCTGCTCAAGGAGCGGGTGATCTTCCTGGTCGGTCCCATCGACGACAACGTGGCCAACCTGATCGTGGCGCAGATGCTGTTCCTGGAGTCCGAAAACCCGGACAAAGACATCAACTTCTACATCAACAGCCCCGGCGGCGTGGTGTCGGCCGGTCTGGCGATCTACGACACCATGCAGTTCATCAAGCCCGACGTCAGCACCATATGCATCGGCCAGGCCAGCAGTGCCGGTTCCCTGTTGTTGATGGCGGGTGCCAAGGGCAAGCGTTACGCGCTGCCCAACTCGCGCGTGATGATCCACCAGCCTTCCGGCGGTGCCCAGGGCCAGGCCACGGACATCGAGATTCACGCCAGGGAAATCATCTACTTGCGCAAGCGTCTGAATGAGCTTTATGCCCATCACACCGGCAGGACGGTGGACGAACTGCAACTGGACATGGAGCGTGACCGCTTCATGAGCAGCGACGAGGCCAAGGCCTACGGCCTCATCGACGAAGTGCTGGATCGCCGCCCCGGCGAAAGCGTGAAATCCGCCTGAGGCCCATGACCGGCCCGTGACAAGTTGCCGCGGGCCTGCCGGGCCTTGCCTATCCACACCTCTCGCGCCCATCTGGAGCATGGACGGCGAGCGGGCTATGCTATCCTCGCAATACAGCCGTATCGGTTCAGGAAAAAAGCATGAGTGACGACCGACAAGGCCGTTCCAACGAGAGTGGCAAGATTCTTTACTGCTCTTTTTGCGGCAAAAGCCAGCATGAAGTACGCAAGCTGATCGCGGGTCCTTCCGTGTTCATTTGCGACGAGTGCGTCGAGCTTTGCAACGACATCATCCGCGAAGAACTGGAAGAAAAAGCCGCTTCCGGTCGCGCGCACCTGCCCAAGCCACGCGAAATCAACGAGACGCTGGATCAGTACGTGATCGGCCAGACCCGCGCCAAGAAGGCGCTGGCGGTGGCCGTGTACAACCACTACAAGCGTCAGGAATCGCGGCAGAAGGACGACGACGTCGAGTTGTCCAAATCCAACATTCTGCTGATCGGGCCGACCGGCTCGGGCAAGACGCTGCTGGCCGAAACGCTGGCGCGCCTCTTGAACGTGCCGTTCACCATCGCCGACGCCACCACGCTGACCGAAGCGGGCTATGTCGGCGAGGATGTCGAGAACATCATCCAGAAGCTCCTGCAGAAGTGCGATTACGACGTGGACAAGGCGCAAGCCGGCATCGTCTATATCGACGAGATCGACAAGATCTCGCGCAAGAGCGAAAACCCGTCCATCACCCGCGACGTGTCGGGCGAGGGCGTGCAGCAGGCGCTGCTGAAGCTGATCGAAGGCACCCTGGCCTCGATTCCGCCGCAAGGCGGGCGCAAGCATCCGCAGCAGGAATTCCTGCAGGTCAACACCAGGAACATCCTGTTCATCTGCGGCGGTGCTTTTGCCGGGCTGGAAAAGGTCATCCAGCAGCGTTCGGAGACCACCGGCATCGGTTTCTCCGCCGAAGTGCGCAGCAAGGACCGCAAGGAAAACATCGGCAAGCTCCTGTCCTCGGTGGAGCCGGAGGATCTGGTGCGGTTCGGCCTGATCCCCGAATTCGTCGGCCGTCTGCCGGTCGTGGCCACGCTGGACGAGCTGGACGAGGATGCCCTGGTGCAGATCCTGGTCGAGCCGAAAAACGCCGTTACCAAGCAGTTCAAGAAACTGTTCGAAATGGAAAACGTCGAACTGGAATTCCGTCCCGAAGCCCTGCGTGCGATCGCGCGCCAGGCGCTCAAGCGCAAGACCGGCGCGCGCGGCTTGCGCACCATTCTCGAACAGGTGCTGCTGGACACCATGTACGAGCTGCCGTCGCTGGAGCACGTCAGCAAGGTGGTGGTGGACGATGCCGTCATCGAAGGCCAGGCCGAGCCCTACCTCATCTACCACGGCAACATGCAATCGACGGACAAGCTGGAAGAAGCCGGCGGCGCCGCCTGAACGCATCTTTCCAATATGCCAAAAACACCTGTGGGAGCGTACTCGTTGCGCTCCCACAGGCGTTTTTGGGGTCGGGACTTGATCCCATCCGATACGCCACCACTTGATTCATGAAGGGCCCGGGAGCAGTCTCGGGCTTGTCGTGTTTCCATATCAGAGATTTTCCAGATGCCCCGCAAAACCACCTCTGCCAGCACCGCCATCGAAACCCTGCCGGTTCTGCCGCTGCGCGACGTCGTGGTCTATCCCAACATGGTGATTCCGCTGTTCGTGGGCCGCGAAAAGTCCATGCATGCACTGGAAGTGGCCATGGAGAACGAGCGCCAGATTTTGCTGGTGGCGCAAAAGAGTCCGGACACGGACGACCCCAAGGGCGGCGACCTCTACAACGTCGGCACCCTGGCGGGTGTTCTGCAGTTGCTCAAATTGCCCGATGGCACCGTCAAGGTGCTGGTCGAGGGGCAGTCGCGTGTGGCCATCGACACCTGGAATGAAGAGGAGGCGTTGCTGGCGGCCAGCTCGCATTCCATCGAATCCGATTACGGCGACAATCCGCGCGAGCTGGAAGTGGTGTCGCGCACGCTGATCTCGCTGTTCGAGCAACTGGTGAAGCAGAGCCGCAAGCTGCCGCCCGAAATCCTTTCCACGCTGTCCGGCATCGACGACCCCTCGCGACTGGCCGACAGCATCGCCGCGCACCTCAACGTGCGTCTGGCCGACAAGCAGCAGGTGCTGGAAACCCTGGACGTGGGCAAGCGCCTGGA
>DASSTF010000023.1:0-11543 GCA_035708045.1 Rhodanobacteraceae bacterium
ATTGCCCTGGCGCCCCTGGGCACGGTGGGCTGGATCTATCGTTACGAAGCGCGCACCGATGCGCAGAAAGCGGCCATCCGCAAGGCGGTCGCGAAGGCCTACCTGCCGCGTCTGGAGAAGCTGGGCTACCAGCGCCGCGCCAGCGAGCCGGCCGATGCCGTGTTCATGCGCTCTTCGCTGGCCAGCACGCTGGGCCTCGACTACAAGCTGCCGGAAGTGCGCAAGGCGCTGCTCAAGCAGGGCGAGGCGGCGTTGAAACTCGGCAAGGACGGCTTGCCGAACCTGGATGCGGCCAACCCCGATCTGCTGCGCACGGTGCTCTCGGTTGCCGTCGAGGAGAAGGGCAAGCCCGTCATCGACGAGCTGATGGCCGCCATTCCGAAAACCACCGATCCGGTCGAGCGCAACGCCATGCTGGGCGCGATGAGCCATGCCGGCAGCGATCAGATCAATCGCGTGCGCGATTTTGCCCTGTCGCCCAAGGTCAAGGTCGGCGAAATGAGTCGCCTGCTGTTCGGTGGCCGTGACACGCCTGCCGAGCGTGACCAGCTGTGGAAATGGTTCACCTCGCACTACGACAAGATCGTGGCGCGTACCGACGTGTTCTCCAGCGCCCTGCCGGCAGTGGCCGGTGCCGGAAGCTGCTCGGCATCCGCGGCGCAACGGCTGGAGAATTTCTTCAAGCCGAAACTGGGCGACGTCCCGGGCATGAAACGCGGTCTGGCGCAGATGCATGAGCAAATCATGCTGTGCAGCGCGCTCGAGGCTCACCAGGATCCGGCCTCGATCACGCAGTAAACCGCGCAATCGCGCAATGAAAAACGTGCGCCCCTTTCCCGATGCCGGGAAAGGGGCGTCGCGTTTTGCGGCATTCGTTTGGCGTCGTAGACTGCGACCGTAGACGGGGCCGAAGCGTGGCTTTCGCCCTTCGCCGCACGCTTTGCCCCGGCGGGTTGGGACGCACGGCGACACGAACCGGCATACCGGAAGGAAACGAACATGGCCAGCGTTGGCGAATTGTTGCAAACGGCGACGCGCGCATTGCCGGGCGACGAAGCCCGCAGTGAAGCCGAACTTCTGCTTGGGCACGCGCTCGGCGTGTCGCGGGCATGGCTGTTCGCCCACGCCCGCGATGGCGTGGGCGAGGCGCAGCAACAGGCATACGCGACGCTGATCGAGCGTCGCGCCAAAGGCGAGCCGGTGGCTTATCTGACCGGTCGTCGCGGCTTCTGGACGCTTGACCTCGAGGTCACCCCGGCCACCCTGATCCCGCGTCCCGAAACCGAAACACTGGTCGAGCACGCGCTTGCCCGCCTGCCGACGGACATGGCCTGCACGGTTGCCGATCTCGGCACCGGCAGTGGAGCCATTGCGCTGGCCGTCGCCAGCGAGCGTCCGCGCGCGCAAGTCGTCGCCACCGACGCCAGCAGCGAGGCGCTGGCCGTCGCACACGGCAATGCCGTGCGTCTGGGCCTGCGCAACGTGGAGTTCCTGCAAGGCGACTGGTTGGCTCCGCTGGTCGGTCGACGTTTCGACATGATCGTCTCCAATCCGCCTTACATTGAAGCCGGCGACGCGCACCTGACACAGGGCGACTTGCGTTTTGAACCACCCGCGGCACTCGCCTCCGGCGCGGACGGCCTCGATGCCATCCACCGCATCGTGCATGAGGCCCGAGGTCGTCTTGAGCCGGGCGGCTGGTTACTGCTGGAGCATGGGTGGAACCAGGGCGAGGCCGTGCGTGCGCTGTTGCGTGAGTCAGGCTATGCCGGAATCTTCACGGCCACCGACCTCGAAAGTCGCGACCGTGTCACCGCCGGCAATCAACCCTCACCCATCCTATGACGCCAATGTAGGAGCCTGCCTGCAGGCGATTGTCCGACCCGGCAATCGCCTGCAGGCAGGCTCCTACATTGGCTCGTCGTGAACGGTCAGCCGTTGGCCGCGTTTGCCGGGCGCACTTCTGGAAAGCGCGCAACGATGGTCTGGCGCAACTGGTCGATGTCCAATCCGGCCATGGTCAACACTTCCTCGCGGCTGCCGTGTTCCAGGAACGCGTCCGGCAGGCCCAGGTGCAGGATCGGCAAGGTGACGCCGTGCGCCGCCAGGCATTCGGCCACGCCCGTGCCCGCGCCACCGGCGATGGCGTTGTCTTCCAGGGTGACGAAGGCGTCGTGGCTCTTGGCCAGTTCGAGGATCAGTGCCTCGTCCAGCGGCTTGACGAAGCGCATGTTGGCCAACGTGGCGTCGAATTCAGCCGCCAGTTCGGCGGCGGGCGCCAGCATGGCGCCGAAACTCAACAGCGCCAGACCATGGCCGCGACGGCGCAATTCGGCCTTGCCGATGGGCAGGGTGTCCAGCGACGGATCCATGGCGACCCCGGTGCCGTTGCCGCGCGGATAACGCACGGCGGCGGGGCCTTTGTGGCGGAAGGCGGTGCTGAGCATGGCGCGGCATTCGTGCTCGTCGGCCGGCGCCATCACCACCATGTTGGGCAGGCAGCGCAGAAAGGTGAGGTCGAAGCTGCCGCTGTGCGTGGCGCCGTCTGGGCCGACCACGCCGGCGCGGTCGATGGCGTAGGTGACATCCAGATTCTGCAGCGCCACGTCGTGAATGGCCTGATCGTAGGCGCGTTGCAGGAAGGTGGAGTAGATCGCCACCACCGGCTTGGCGCCTTCGCAGGCCATGCCGGCAGCCAGCGTCACCGCGTGCTGTTCGGCGATGGCGACGTCGAAATAGCGCTCGGGATATTCCTTCGAGAAACGCACCAGCCCGGAGCCTTCGCGCATGGCCGGGGTGATGCCGATCAGGCGTTCGTCGGCGGCGGCCATGTCGCACAGCCAGTCGCCGAACACCTGCGTGTAGGTGGGCGGCTTGCCGGTGGCGGCTTTCTTGTGCACGCCGGCGGCGGGATCGAACGGACCGACGGCGTGGTATTCGATCTGCGCCTTTTCCGCCGGTGCATAGCCCTTGCCCTTGGTCGTGACCACGTGCAGCAGGCGCGGGCCGGGCAGATCCTTGACCGCGCGCAGCGCCTTGATCAGCGCGCCCATGTCGTGGCCGTCGATGGGGCCGGTGTAATTGAAGCCGAGCTCCTCGAACAGCGTGGACGGCACCAGCATGCCCTTGGCATGTTCTTCCCAGCGCTTGGCGAAGCGGCCGACCATCGACTCGCTGGGAATGGCGCGCTTGGCGCGCTCGCGCAGCAGGTTGAGGCGGCGGCTGGCGAGGATGCGCGCCAGCATGCGCGTCATGGCGCCGACGTTTTCGCTGATCGACATGCCGTTGTCGTTGAGGATCACAAGCATGTCCGGGCGCACGTCGCCGGCATGGTTCATGGCCTCGAAGGCCATGCCCGCGCTCATCGCGCCGTCGCCGATCACGGCCACCACCTTGCGCCTGTCCCCTTGGTGCTGGCTGGCAATGGCCATGCCCAGCGCCGCCGAAATCGAAGTGGACGAATGGCCGACGCCGAAGGTGTCGTACTCGCTTTCCTCGCGACGCGGGAACGGCGCCAGGCCGTCCTTTTTCTTGATCGTGGTGATGCGGTCGCGGCGTCCGGTGAGGATCTTGTGCGGGTAGCACTGATGGCCGACGTCCCAGACCAGGCGGTCGACGGGTGTGTCGTACAGCCAGTGCAGCGCCACCGTCAGCTCGACCACGCCGAGGCCGGCGCCGAAATGCCCGCCGGAACTGGCCACCGATTCGATCAGGTAGGCGCGCAGCTCGTCGGCGACGGCCTGCAGCTCGGTTTCGGGGAGTTGCCTGAGATCGGCAGGGGAATCAATGTTCGCGAGGCGAGGGTAACGGACACGGTCGATCATGCCGCTATTTTGGCACCAGATGGCTCTGGTGTCGCCCTGTACCGGCGAAAATACCGGATGCCGGAAAGCAATTCCAGGCGGACATCGACATGGCGTGGCGTCCGCCGATGCTCTCCAGGAGATTGTCCATAAATAACAAAACCGTTCGTGTTGAGTGTAGCGAAGCGAAGCTTCGCGAAGTCGAAACACCGGAATTCGCATCACACGGCACTTCGACTTCGCGCCTTCGGCGCTACGCCCGGTGCGAACGGTTATTTACGGGCAAGCTCTTAGAGTTTGCTGTCGGGGCCGGGTTCGGCCCGCGCGCGCGCCGGACGCCGCCGGATGGCCTGGCGAATGCGGATGTGCCGGCTCGACTCGGTGTTTTCCTTGAGCCGCTGCGCGTGTCCGCGCAGCAAGTCGCCACGGGTGATAATGCCCAGCACCGAATGTGGATTGTTGTGATCGACGACGATCAGACGCCCGATTCCGTTGGCCACCATGTGATCGGCGGCATCGCGCAGCGAATGGTTCTCGAACACCGTGATGGGCTCGCGCTTGATCATGTCGCCGATGCGCCGGATCTGCGGGACGCCCGGGTCCAGCAGGTCGCGGCGGGTCACCACGCCACGGACGTTGCCGTTGTCGTCCACCACGGGGTAACCCTGGTGCTGCGCCTCGTCGCGGCCCGAGTTGAGCCAGCCGCGCACGTCGCCCAGCTCGTCGGAGGTTTTCAGCGTGACCACGTTGCGCGCGCAAACCTTGCCCACCTGCACCTGCTGCAGGTAGTCGGCCGTGTACTCGTCGGGCACGCGCACGCCGCGGCGGGCGATCTTCTCGGTCATGATGGTGTTGCGCATGACCAGCGCCGAAATCAGGTAGGCCGCCACGCAGCCGGCCAGCAGCGGCAGCATGGTGGCCGGCTGCCGGGTGGTTTCGAAACAGAACACGATCGAGGTCAGCAGCGCGCGCGAGGAACCGGCGAAAATGGCGCCCATGCCGACCAGCGCGGCAATGCGCGGATCGATGCCGAAGGCGGGAAAGGCGGCGGCGATGCCATAACTGACCAGCGCACCCAGCGAACCACCGATCATGAACAGCGGCGCCAGCGTACCGCCGGACGTGCCGCTGCCCAGCGAAATCACCCACGAAATGAATTTCAGCAGGCCGAAGGTGATCAGCACGGACACGCCGAAGTGCCCTTCGACCAGGGCGTCGATGTTGCTGTAGCCGACGCCCAGCGTGCGCGGATCGACCCAGCCGACGACACCGGCGACCACCGCGCCGATGGCCGGCCACCACATCCAGTGGATGGGCAGCTTCTCGAACATGTCCTCGACGAAATACACCGCCTTGGTCACCCACACGCTGGCAAAGCCGACGATGGCGCCGATCACGATGTAGCTCGACAGCGCCCAACCGCCCGGCTGCAAAACGTCGGGCATGGGGAAAACCGGCGCCGCCCCGAAGGTGGCGTAGCGGATGCCGACCGCCGTCACCGTGGCCAGCGCCACGGGAATCAGCGAGCGCGGACGCAGTTCGAACAGCAGCAGCTCGACCGCCATCACCAGCGAAGCCACCGGCGCGCCGAACACCGCGGCCATGCCGGCGGCGGCGCCGGCGGCGAGCAGCACCTTGCGCTCGTGCGCGGTGACGCGCAGCAACTGGCCGATCAGCGAACCCATGGCGCCGCCGGTGGAAATGATCGGACCCTCGGCGCCGAACGGGCCGCCGGTACCGATGGCGATGGCCGACGACACCGGCTTCAGCCAGGTCAGGCGTGGCGGAATGTTGGATTCGTTGGTGAGGATCTGTTCCATCGCCTCGGGAATGCCGTGGCCCTGGATGCCGCGCGATCCCCAGCGCGCCATGATGCCGGCGGCCAGACCGCCGATGACCGGCATCAGGATGACCCATGCGCCGATGGTCGTGGCTTCCGGCGACAACACCGTGGAGCCCGGCAGCGCATGCGGGCCGATGACATCCGACACCGTGCCGTAAAAGATCAGGTCGGTGATCAGGTTGATCAGCAGCATCAGCAGCTGCGCCACCCACGATGCCGCCGCGCCAAGGATGACCGACAAGGCGCTGATCAGCAGGATGCGGTGATTGACCAGCGTCGACTTGCGCGGCATGCGCGCGGCATCCAGCGACAGACCGAGCGCCGGCGCGACCGGCAACGCATCGGTACTGCCTTCGACGCGGATGCTTGAATGCTCGGGATTGTCGGCCTGGGGCGAAGTCATGGGACACTCCGGGATGAACGGGGAAAACGAGGTAGCCGCCCATTATATCGTGCCTGAGGTCATGAACCGAAGAGGGTCATGGCATGGAGTCATGTACCCGCCCTGCGCGTCGGGCCGATTCGGGCGGCAATCGATAAGGGACTAGAATGTCGGGCTTGTTCCTGTCGCCAGATGCTCGCGAAGCGTTCCAGAGAGTCCCTTGAAAAAGTCCGATTTCGATTTTGACCTGCCCGACGAGCTGATCGCGCAACAACCTTTGCCCGAGCGCAGCGCCAGCCGCCTGCTGTGCCTGGACGTGCCCGCGCGGAGCTGGGCCGACCACCAGTTCCGCGAATTGCCGCAACTGCTGCGCGAGGGCGACCTGCTGGTGTTCAACGATACGCGCGTATTGCCGGCGCGCCTGTTCGGCCACAAGACGACCGGCGGCGCGGTGGAGATCCTCATCGAGCGGGTGACCGGCGCGCACGAGGCGCGCGCGCAACTGCGCGTCAGCAAGAAGCCCGCGCCGGGCAGCCGCATCATGCTCGACGACGGCAGCGAAGCGGAGGTGCTGGGCCGCGACGGCGAATTCTTCCGCCTGCGTTTCGACGTGGCCGAACCGCTGGAAAAACTGCTGCTGCGCGTGGGCCACATGCCGCTGCCGCCCTACATCGAGCGCGCCGACGACGTCAGCGACAAGGAACGTTACCAGACCATCTTCGCCCGCCACACCGGCGCCGTGGCTGCGCCCACCGCCGGCCTGCACTTCGATCAGCCGCTGATGCAGGCGTTGCAATCACGCGGCATCGGCACCGACTACATCACCCTGCACGTGGGCGCCGGCACCTTTCAGCCGATGCGCGCGGAAAGCGTGGAGGACCACCGCATGCACCGCGAATGGCTCAACGTGGGCGCCGAACTGGTGGAGAGGATACGGCGCACACGCGCCGCCGGTGGGCGCGTCATCGCCGTGGGCACCACCGTGGTGCGGGCACTGGAAAGCGCCTGCCGTGACGGCGAACTGCAGCCCTTCAGCGGCGAGACGCAGATTTTCATCTTTCCCGGATACCGCTTCAGCGCCATCGACGGCCTGGTCACCAATTTCCATCTGCCGCAATCGACGTTGCTGATGCTGGTGTCGGCGCTGGCCGGACGCGAGCTGATCCTGGATGCCTATCGGCACGCCGTGGAAGCGCGCTACCGCTTCTTTTCCTATGGCGACGCCATGCTGATCCTGCCGCACGGCCGCTGATTGACCATCGCCTGGCATTTATTGGCTGATGCTTGCGGGTTGTTGTCATTCGTTACGTCATCCGACAACTCCCACCGTTCGTGGTGAGGTATCGAACCATGAACGGCGCGGGAAATTTGAAGATTGCCCTTCGATACGCGAAGCGTACCCGGTGCTGAGCTTGTCGAAGCATCAGGGCGAACGGACTTCGTTTATGGCATCGGGGGACGATACCGACGGCCTTTCACGATGTCCCGAACGCGTTAGGATGACGGCAGGCTTTTCATCCTTCGAACGAGGCACCCATGCAACTCTGGTCGATTGCCGGCAATTCCCAAAAACTCGACGGCGGCGCGATGTTCGGCAACGCGCCCAGGGCGATGTGGTCGCGCTGGATCGAGCCGGACGAGCAGAACCGCATTCCCCTGGCTTGCCGCTGCCTGCTGGTGAAGGATCTCGACGGCAAGACCGTGCTTTTCGAAACCGGCATCGGCGCCTTCTTCGAACCGAAGCTGCGCGAACGGTATGGCGTGGTGGAGGACCGCCACGTGCTGCTGGAGTCGCTGACGGCGGCGGGAGTCAGCGACGCCGACATCGACGCGGTGGTGCTGTCGCACATGCATTTCGATCATGCCGGCGGCCTGCTCGCCGGTTGGCGCGAAGGGCAGCCGCTGAAATTGCTGTTCCCCAAGGCCCGCTTCGTCGTCGGTCGACGGCATTGGGAACGCGCCACGCATCCGCATCCGCGCGATCGCGCCTCGTTCATTCCGGGACTGGATGCCTTGCTGAAAGACAGCGGGCGGCTGGAGCTGGTCGATGGCGAGTATTCCGAAACCCTGGGCAAGGCCGTGCGTTTCAGCTACTCCGACGGCCATACGCCGGGCCTGATGCTGGCCGAGGTCCGCGGGCCGGACGATCGCGGCGGCATCGTGTTCTGTGCCGACCTGATCCCGGGGCGTTCGTGGGTGCACCTGCCCATTTCCATGGGCTACGACCGCTACCCGGAAAAGCTCATCGACGAAAAGCGCGCGTTCCTCGAAGACAAGCTGGCGCGCGATGTGCGATTGTTCTTCACGCACGATCATGCCTGCGCCAGCGCTCGGGTCGCGCAGGACGAACGCGGGCGCTTTTCGGCCACCGACGTGCAAGCGGCATTGGCGGGTACCACCCTGTAACACGGGAGTCCGAAGATGGGTCTGAACAGGCAGGCGGGCATCGTTTTCGCGGCCGGCATCGTGCTGTTGCTGGCCGGGTTGTGGCTGATCGGCGGCAACGAGCATGCCGCCGCCGACTGGCATCAGGGCATGTCGCGGCATGGCGGCGACGTGCTGGTATTGGGGCCGGATGCAACGCCCGGCGCCGACCTCGACGGCCGCACGGTGCTGGTCACGGGCGTGCCGAAGGTGGTCGAACCGCCGCGGGATCGCGATTTCCACGTGCAAGTCGATACGCCGCTCCTGGTGCGCAAAGTGGCCATGTTCCAGTGGCGTGAAGTGCGCGTGGGCGGTCAGGTTTCCTACGAGCAGGACTGGGTCGATCATCCCGTCGATTCCAGCCGTTTCGACCAGCCGGCAGGGCACGCCAACACGCAGCCTTTCCCCTTCAAAGCCGCGCAATTCGTGGCTCCACAGGTGCGCCTGGATCATTTCATGCTGGCCCCGGCGATCGTCGAGGCCCTGCCGATGCCGGTGCAGCCGGTGACGCCGGATTTCAGCCGGCTGCCGGCCAATCTTCAGGCCAGTTTCCAGACAAGCGACGGCATGCTGACCACCAGCACCGGTTCCGGCCATCCGCGCCTGGGCGATCTGCGCGTGCACTGGCTGGCGATGCCGCTCGACACGGTGACCGTGGTGGCGCGAGTGGACGGCGATCGCCTGGCGCCGGCGAAGGGGGCGACTGATGACCAGGGCTTTCAGGTGCAACTGGGACAGCGCTCGCTGACCGACATTTTCGCCGACCTGCCATTGCCGCCCGACGCTGTATGGGCATGGCGCGTGGTAGCTTTGCTGCTCGCCTGGGCCGGCGCATGGCTGATCGTGCGGCACTGGTGCTCACCGCGCTCCAGCGCACCGACCGCCCTCGCCAGCGGCGTTGCCGTACTGGCGTTGCTGGCCGGCATCATGTGGCTGACCGCCAGCGTGGCCGTGGCCATCGTGGCATGGGCGATTACGGCGCTGGCCGCAGCGACATGCTGGTTCTGCTGGCGACGTCCAGCCTGAAGCAGCGCGGACACTGCCCGCCGATCTCCCGGGTTGATTTGGCCTTTCGACTAAAACATGCCCGACTCGTTGGGAGAATCGCTCGGGATCTCTTGCCCGACATCCCACAATTCAACGATCTTGCCGTTTTCAAATCTGAGGATGTGGACGACGGCATATTCCACGCCGGCTTGAGCCCGTTTCAGGTGCGAATGGACAGCCACCCGATCTTCCGACGCGATGACCTGCTTGATGCTGAAGGACTTGTTCGGTTCGGTCGCGGCGCTTTGTTGCATGGCGTTCAATAGAGACTGGCGATCGCCTGGAAAGTACGCATTGTGATGTCGGAAAGAACTTCCAACGTACAGGTCGAATGCTTCCTGTACGTTTCCTTCCGCGGCCATCGACAGAAATTTGCCGGCGATATCGGTGTTGGTTTCAATGGCCATGATCTGTCTCCGTGATGGCTGGCGGGAATCCGATGGCGGGCAGTACCCGCCCTATGTATGGACTCGCCCCTGGTGTCAACCGCTGTGTTGGCAAGAAGCACTGGCTGCATTTATGTATAAGGCCTCGACGAAGGTGGCCTGGAAGGCCACGGGCCGGCATCGGAGAAGCTCGCGGGAAGACCAATTACGAGGAGGCGTCAAGCGCCGGTAGGGCGGTAGGCCTGGTTCCGCGACGGTCTGACCTGATGGTTCGAGCTGTCAGCAGCGGTAGCGCGCAAAGGGACGAAACGTGTACAGAAGGGGTGGGCGGTGACGCGTGCCGGGTGCCGGCATGCGCGCCCGCATCATGGCCTGCCGACCCCGATGCGCTTGGGGAGCGGCGGTCAACGGCGCGATAGCGCTGGCGAAGCCGTTGACAGGGGGTACCCAAGCGCAAAGCGTGGGGCGGGCCGTGATGGGGGCCGGTTCATTGCATGATGCCCTCCGCAACTTGGGTGCCGAGGGTGGTTTCGTGGGGGTTGCTGCGAAAGTGGGCCTGCGGATGCTTGAGCAGAATCCAGATCACGCGCAGGTTGTGGTTGGCCAGACGTACGGCGGCCCCTTTTTTGCCGCAACGGCGCTCCCAACGCTGGATACGTCGGCTGTACGGGTCGGTCGCATCACTCGGGATCTGTCGGATGACCGCATGAGCGCCCTCGATCAGGGCGCTGCGCAAGTAGACATCACCGCGCCGACTCATGTGACCAAGACGCACCTTGGGCCCACTGCTGTGCTGGGTGGGAACCACGCCAAGGTAGGCGGCAAATTGGCGGCAGTTGGCGAAGTGGTCGGCGTTGATGCCCTTGCATGCCATCGTCGTGGAGATGATCGGTCCGACGCCGCGGACTTCGCACAGTCGCTTGGCCAGAGGATCGCTGCGACTGAGCTGCGCCAACTCCCCATCGAGTTGGCGCAACCGGTCTCGATGCCCGGCCCATTCGCCCATCAATTCGGCCACCAGCTCACGCAGACGATCCGGGATCGGCACGCTGGCATCTTCCAGCACCCGATCCAGTGTACGCGTCAGCGCCGCATCGCCTTTGGCCATCACTACCCCGTGCTCCAGCAACAGCCCACGCACCTGATTGCTGATGGCCGTCATCCGGCGCTTCCAGCCGCGCCGGGCCCGATGCAGTGCCTGCATGGCCAGCTGCTCCGGGGTCTTCACCGGCACCGGGTGCACATGACCATCGTGCAGCGCCCGCAGCATGGCGTGGGTGTCGCGCGCATCGTTCTTGTTGCCGCTGCGATGCACTGCCGTGTGCTGGGCCGGCAGGATCGTGGCCGTCAACCCACGGGCCTGAATCTCCCGGGCCCACGCCTGCGCGCCCGGCCCGGTTTCAAGCACCACCGTCAACGGTGGCTTCAGTTCCGTGATGAATGAGTGCATCGCCTGGCGCGACTTCAGCCGCTTCTCCCAGACGATTTCGCCTTGCCCGTTCTCTGCGGCTACCTGAAAAATGTCCTTGGCCAGATCAATGGCTATGGCTGTAATCTTGTTCATGGGCTCGCCCTCGCATACGTTGTGTTGGGAGTACTAGCTCACCACCACTGGCACCTTGATGCCTGAATGCGCGGGGGCGAGTCCATTCGATTAC
>DASSTF010000024.1:0-13919 GCA_035708045.1 Rhodanobacteraceae bacterium
CATCCCGCACCACGGTCACGCGAGCGCGCCAGGCGCGTTGGCCCAGCATGCTCATGCTCCAGAGATCGTTGATGGATCCCTGAAAGGCGTAGTCGTCGACATCCCAGTCATCGACGGGAAGCAGCATGCACATGCCTTCGGTGCTGTAGGTTTCCATGCTTTCATCCGTATCCTTCGGGAGCGCGAGATCGTCGCCGGAAAGCCAGACCATGCCATCGCGCCAGTCCGGAGAGCGCGTGACGGAAAAGGTGTGTGCCTGTGCCGGCTTTGCCTCATAGGCCAGACCGGTAAGCACGAAGGCGTACGTGCAGTTGCGTGCGTACCAGTCCCGGTTGTTGATGAAGTCGATGTCATAAAACGTGAGACTGGCAGAGCCGAGATGACATTCCACCTGGGCTTCCAATCCGTTTTCCCACACGTGCACGCGATCTAGGACAACAGACTGCTCGATACCGTGGAAACAGTAAGGAAACAACGAGCAAAACATGTTTGCCTCACCGGCTGTTGATGCCAGGCGAAACACGATCGCCATGCCGCTGTCTCGCGCCGAAGCATTCTGTGCGCGTTCGGGGGTTTCATCCAGTGCCCCGCCGGGTGAACGCCAAGGCGTCTGGTTGTCCCAGCGGTGCGGCGTGTTTGTGAATTCCATTGTCGCGACAAGGGCTTCACTTGAGGCCAACAACACGGCACCACGAGACCAGTCCTCGCTGGCCGGTGCCGGTGGCTGGAAGAATTGCGAGTAGCCACGGTGCATGTCGGCGGCCTTGATAATCTCCGGTAGCTTCAGCAAAACCGTTTGCGGGTCGTCGAAGAACGGCTGCCAGTGGGAACCCATCGAATGGGCGCCTTCTCCAATTTCGTGCACGAAAAAGGGTTCTGCCGGGATGGCAGGTTCGACTATTTCCTTCTCCGCATCCGCACGCAATACATGCTGCTCATCAGCGGCCGTGGCCAGACGCATTTCAGTCGCCACGCGTTTGATAAGCGCCCGGCCATGTTGGTCAAAATGAATGCCGACGTATTCGGCACCCACCCAGCCGACCGTGCCCAAGCCATGATCCGCATGCCAGATACGGCTGCCGATGTCGTAGTCCTCCATGGGCATGTCTCAATTCAGTGGTTTGAACAGGCCGAGGCCAAAGTGGCAAGCGAAGCCGAGGGCGAGCGGGCCGGTGACCTCTCGAGCAAAGGTCAGGCGGAAGAAAGATCCCAGACGATCCGGCTGATTGAGGTCACGGCGACTGCTGCGAAAGCGGTGAAAGTGGATGGGATGGCGCTCCCGGTTACCAACCTTGATGGTTTCCAGCCGCTCGATGTTGACGGGCTCCGGAAAGCCACGCTCGCGGCATTCGCGGCGGATCTGGTCTTCGACAGTGAAGCGCTTTTTGGTGTGCCAGGGATGCAAGTAGGGTGTTACCGATTGCCAATGGCAACTTGCTTGAGTCAATGGCTCACCGATAACGGGGTCGCCGATGTTTTCCAGAACCAGTCGCCATTGACTGCCATCACGGCGCCGTAGGCAATTCAGATTCTCGGTCACACGGGACTCAATCGGACTCATGCCATCGGGCAAATGCACCAGTGCCCGATCAATGCGTCCATCGCCGTTGCTGTCCCACGGCAAGTAGAAGGCATGGCGGTGCCGGTTATGCTCGGGAAGATCATGGCCGGAGAAGGCGGGTGGAGCCAAACGCTTTCCGGCAGCGTCCTTGCCAAAGGCGTGCAGCATGGCAGCGCGCAGCAATTCGCCGATGCGCAGACTGTCTTCCACGCGAGGCAGAGGTTTGCCCGCGATGACGAAACATGCAGTTGTTGCGGTTGGTACTTGGGGCTTGAGCGGCAGTCGTTCGGGTCGCAGCGCGTTGACGGGCCGCAGATAGCTGACCTTGTGTGCGGCTGGGGGCTGGTTCCAGCCCTGTTTGCGCAGATCGGCAGTATCCACGGACAGGGCGTCAAGCAGATTGCCGGGAAGAGTTTTGGCTAGTTTCTTGATGGCTTTCTTGTCTGTGAGGAAGCGCTCACGGACGGCCTGATATTCTCCTTTCGGCAAGGGTGCGAAAAGCGTCACCATCTCACCTTTCAGTTCGCCGGTTTCCGTATCCAGCGTTTCGTTGCCAGGTTTGCAGTTGGCTTCTGGTGCATCGGCAATACGTCTGGCCTCCACCCATGATTCAGCTCGGCCCAGATAGCCCATGACGGAAAGAAGGTCGTCCAGCAGGCTGGATTGATCTTCAGGGAGCTCCAGATGCGGCCAAGCGACGGAAAGCGGCTCGTCTTTTCCGACAGCCGTGAAGGCATCGAAGATCAATGATGTGTTGTTACTTTTGTCGGTGTGGTACTGCGGCATGTAATGGCGCGTATGACTGTGGTTCGCTGCGGGCAATGCGTATTCGGGGAGCTCCGTGGCGAGCGATTCAAGCAGTCCAAGCAGCGTCGTTTCCGTGTGCCGATGCGTATGTTTGACCTTGTGATGCCACGTGGCAATCAAGGCGCGCAAGATGCGCCACGGCTCGGGTGGCCAAGCCACGGCACCTTCATTGACGTGCCTGTCCCACGGTGTGGCGTGATAGCGTCCACCGGGGAAAGTGAAAGACAGCGCAAGCATGGCTCAGCCCTCGTTGTTGTCGCTATCGTTTGATGCTTCGCTTTTCTTGCTCTTCTTCTTGCCACCACCGGAATAGGTGACCGTGGTTTGTTGGAAACCCGTCTCGCTCCCGGTTTGCTCGATCAGTTCCGGAAGTGCGGCATTCAGGCTGCTCAGCGTGGGAAGTTCAAATCCTGGCGGACGCTTGACGTCAATGCCGGTACATTCGAGGTCACAGGCAGTACGCAGACGCAAGCCGACTTCAAGGAAGGCGCGAATCTTGTACAGAGAAAGTGCCACGAGAAGGCGATATGTCTCATTGCCGAGACCGTAGCCACGCAGCTGTGCGAGATCGAGATTGAAGTAAGCGCTGATTTCAGTTGCAACAAACTCGTCGCGTGAAAAGGGAACATTGCCAAAGCCCTTGGCGGTATCGCCGGATGGGTTGACGGAATCGTTTTTCACGCCGCCGCTCGCGGCAATTTTCGTGTCTCTGGCTTCAATGAAAGCCGACAGTGCACGCGGCAAACGCAGACGGCCGCCCGCCAGATCCTTTTTAGCCAGAAACACGCCATGCAACAAGGCATTCGCGTCCAATTCAAGCAATACTCTAGCGAGCTTGCGAAGATCGACGATGCCTTCATCCATATCGGCAAGTTCGCGCTTGAGCTTGTCGAACACCGTTTTGTCTTGTCCCTCCAGAATGTAGGGCGAATTGATGCGGTGAGCTTCCAACACCGAGTTGGTCAGCGGCTTGCCATCCTTGTCGTTGACCTTGATAACGGATAATCCCTTGAGCGGCCCAACCCAATCGTTGGCTACTTTGTCCCAGCAAACCTCTTCCAATCGGTTGGCCATGCTTTGTGCCGACTCCACCAGCAACATGCGTTCACCGTGGGGCCCGTCGTATTGAGCGGCGCCAATTTCGGGGAAGCCGGTGGGCTGGAAACGGGTGCCCTGCAATGGTTTGAGTTTGGCTTCCAGCAGCAGGCGCGGAGCATTGTCGAGGGCGGAAAGATCGAGAGTCATGGGAGTTCTCCTTGAGTCAATGGGTGATGATGGTTTCAGTTTCGGGTTCAGCAAGTAGCGTGCGTGCCAGTGAGGCCGTAGCGCCAAAACGCAGGGGAATCAGCAGTGCTGCAGCGGCGCGTTTTGCCTGTCCGGCAGGCAAGGTCGGCAATGCACTGGTGGTCGGAAACAGTGGCGCGAGGCCGGAAGCTCGCAGGCGACGCCAGGCGGTTTCTACCGCCCGGTTGTCATGGTTGCCAGCGGCCAGTTGTGCCACCAAGCCAGCAGGAATGGGTACGTGCTCGGACTCGGAAAGCAGAGGCGTGTTTTTGATGTCAATGCTTCTCAAGGTGCGATCGGGCGTGAGTGCCAATTTCATCAGGCCGAACGCGGCGGGCAACGTGCCTTCGCCTGTCGTGTGATCCGTGTCTTCGGGAATGGTGCACAAGCAAAGGCCGGGCAAGAGCGCAGCGATACGTGCGTCCATGTGATCGTCTTGGAGAAAGGCGGTCACATCGTCAAGCGATGCGCCTGCCGGACTCGTCAGCGGCTTGTCCTTCATGCCCAACCGCTCGGCAAGCTGCAGGCGGTGTGTCAGCAGTGAACACAAAGCGTCCACCAACCGACCTTTCCAATTCGTATGGATGCGCACCTTTTCGCCTGATTCAGGCGTCGTCCACTGGTCATACTTGCGATGTACAGGGAAAAGCTGCGCGCGCAAGGGCAGCGCCTCGTCGCTTGTGCCACGCAATCCAGCCAATGCCTTGGCGATGCGGAATGCGGGCGTATGGTCATTGGCCGCTATTGTCCAGTACTCAGACAGGCGTGGAATCGGCCTTCTTGCACCGTCCATGGCGGCGCTGCTCATGGCCAAGGCTTTCTGGATGTCACCCAGCAGGACGAGCAGTGACTGCATCTGTTCGGGCGCTGGCTTGCGGCCTGAAAGAGTGAAGAGTCGATCTTCCAGTTGATGGCCAAGCATCTTGAAACGGTTGGCGGTGTGCTCGCCACGCGCGAATTGCCGGAAATGGTCGAGCCAGCCGTGTTTGTCGAGTTCATCAAGCAGGTTCGATCTTGGCTCATCAGTGACTTCAACGCGTGACAGTGGCGTCGCCAAGTAGGCCTTGCCCGAGCGCATCAGAAGGCCAAAACGCTGAAAACTGCGGACCCCGCGATAGCCGCCCATGTGATGCACGGCGCGAACGAAATCCAGCGCATCGCGCGTCGGCATTCTGTTCAGTGCGACCCGGCCTTCGGCCATCAAGGCGCGCACTTCCGCGAAGCTGGCCGGTTGTGGCCACAGCGGCATCCAGAGTTCGCCGCGCGCGTTGGCTGTATCCCCTTCGCCAAGGCTGCCGGAACCTGCGCCCATGGCACGCACGGTGAATGGGTAACTCAAGATGCCTGCTGCATCGTTTGCATTGCGGCGTACTGCAGCAACGGCGAACACCAATGCACCTTCGATCATCAAGACGAAGTCCCACGGGTTGATGGCCGCGTCGGCATCAAAACCCGTACTGGCGTTGGGGCCGCCCGCCTGGCCAGGTGAAAACTGCCCGATGGCTTTCTTGACAAGATTTGGAGCTGCTTTTGCAAATAATGCCATTTGCAACCAGTTGTCAGATAGTGCGCTTGGGTGTGCTTCCCCATTCAAATCCATGACTTCTCCCAATCGCTGCATGAAGTTGTTGGTGAAGTCGAGCCGGCCATCGTTGCCGCCAGTGCCAAGCAAGGGTGGATACTGGGGGGAGTCTGCGGTTATCAGAACGGCTGCATCCAGCCAATCAAGGACCTCTTCCGGCATGGACGCACGAATGCGTGTCAACAGTCTGGCCTTGTCATCGCCCTTGGGACTTTCCCTGCGGGGAAAGCCTTCCAATGCCGTCTCTGCCATGTCGAGACATTGGCGGTACAAGGCAAAGCGGTTGCCTTGATTGTTCTGAATTGCGCGAAGCGCATCTTTGTTGTCTTTCTCAAAAAAGCCGCTGCCGCCGTTCCACGGTGCCATGATGGGGGTCGGCTCGTAGTCGTTGAGAAAAAAATCGGCGATCCCTTGCTCGTCAAGTTTTGTATGCAAAATAAACTTGTCGCCGCGCCAGAAGCCGCGTGTTTCAGGGTGTTTGGTCGACAGCAGGCGCAGCACGCCCAGTGCCTTCAAGTAATTGGCCAGCGGTGTGGGTGTGCAGCCATCGAGCGTGATCTCGTTCATGCGTCCAGCCCCTTTTCAAAGCGTTCGCGCCAGATGGCCATGAGCGGTTGCCAATCAAACTGGTCGCCGGCGCGCAGGGCGGCGAGATAGCGTTCCGTGGGCTCGCCTTCATCCGGAGTGGGGTCGATATCGGGAAGATTCAGGCGGCGCGTCAGCCAGTCCATGAAGACACGCGTGACGCGGCCGTTGAAATCGGCAAACGGGTGGATGCTGAGCAACCGTCCTTCGGCGAAAGCCAATGCTTCGAGCCAGAGCTCGTCGAGTTCTGGCGGAAGGTGATCGATGCGTGCGGCCAGATCCTGGACGTAGGTCCGCATGGCCTGCCCGACCTTGTGGTGAGGCGGTGGCTCGTGGCTGCCGACGATCACGTCGGTTGTTCGCCAGTGGCCGGAAAAAGCCGGTGTCAGATCACCGCAGATGCGCTGATGGAAGCAGAGAAGCAGCGATTCGTCGAGATCGTGCTGGTCGAATTCGCCTTCGGCGATGGCATCTTGCAGGGCTTCGACATATCGCGAGAGGTGCGGGGCCAGCTCGCTGTAGCTCAGGATGCCGAGGGCGGTGTCGAGGTGGCGCGTTGCTGCGTGAGGCGGTCGAGTTCGGCTTCCAGCATCTTCTGGCTCACCGGCTCGCCCTCGAAAGCCATGCTGCGCGCTACCTTGCGCGGCAGACGGCGGCGGCGAATCTGCCGCTGTTGCTCCGGGCTCAGGTGTCGCCACTGATGGATGGCTGTGATCCAGTTCATGGGATGCATTGTTGGTCTCCTTGCCAGTATTTGCAAGCTGTTCGGCGGCGGAGGCGCGCCAGTCGGCCAGACGTACAAGGGTCTCCAGCCAGGCAAGCTGGAAGGGACCGTGTTCGTTCAGCAGCTTCAAGGCGCGTTCGGCCCAGGAGGGGCCCTGCTCACCTTTGCCCATCTCCATCAGTGCGAGCTTCAGTATGGTTTCGTTGCTGTGTTCGCCGTCAAAATCCAGCGCGGGAAGCGTGTCGCCTTCATGGACGCCACGGGCAAAACGTTTGGTGCCTTCGCCCCCTTTTTCGGTGGGCATGGCGCGCAGGCTCATGCGGACCTTGCCGTGATGGGCCAGGATCAGATAGGCGACAAGGTCGGCATCCGGTTCGCCGTCGTGCTGGGCCAGCCAGCCGAGCATGGAGGCCAGTTCGTGACGGAAGAATGGACGTTCATGGCGCATGGGGCCTTGGCAATTGGATTTGGCCAATGGCCGGGAAGGGTCTGTTTGCGGGTTGCCTTCCGCGTCTTTGTGGCAGCGATACATGGATTTTTGGAATACTTCATGCAGCTTGCCGAGATCGTGCCAGCGCCCGGCGCGTATCACGCTGTCTCGGTGTGCGTTCTGGCCCACGTGACTGCAAAGAGTTTGTGCCTGCTTGGCGACATGACCGAGATGAGCGGGCAGTGGCACTGATCGGTTTTGTCTTGATCGCCAGTCGTCGCCGTAACTGTCTTGATCAGCGGAGGCGTCGTGCGGGATGACCTCCACGGGCAGCTTTTTGAGGCCAAGGTCAAAGCCGATGGTCTTGTCATAGCCGCCGTCTGCGGTACTCAGAAGGAGTGTCATGCCGGGGCGCGGTCTGCGATGGAGTCTTGTCCACTGCCCATTGTGGCGGTCGTCGCCGAGGGCATCCCAATACCAGGCACGTTTTTCGATGTCCTTGGCCTGACCCATGGAGACGGGACAAATTTCGTCGCGTACCGGTTTGCCTACCGGGCGGGCATCGACTCCGGATTGGTTGGGGTCGTCCTTGAACTCACGCCAGAATACTTGCAGGCCCGGGGTACCGCTGTCGCGGATATAGTCGGATACATCCACGTCGAATCCGGACAGATCCGGATCGGTATTGAACAAGTCCAGCAGGTCTTTGCGGCGCAATACTGCCGTAAGCGGACGGGGCTGGTCGGTTTTTGGAAGGTCTGCGGCGCTGGCGCTTTCCAGCGCGGAGATCTTGTCGCGGGTGGTGGCAAGCACATCCGTTTCGTAAGGCTTGCTGTCCGCATCGTCCTCGATGTCTATCCAGAGAACTTTCGCGCCGCTGTCGTTGTATTCGCCGTAACGGTTGCAGCGACCGAAACGCTGCACCAGTGACGCCCATGGGGCAAGTTCCGTGATGAGGGTTTTCGAGGAAATGTCCACGCCGGCCTCGATGGCCTGCGTCGCGACGATGATGCGGTCAGAGCTGGCGGCCTTGTCTTGCAGGCGACGGGCTTGTTCGGCACGTTCGGCGGCCCGGAAACGGGCGTGGATCAGAAGGTCGCTGCTGCCGTCGCGATGCTTTTGCAATTCGCGGAACAACTGTTGCGCGCGATCCACGCGGTTGAGGATCACCAGGGTTTGCGCGCTTTTATCGTGATGTTGCAATACCTGTGCGCACAAGGCATCAAGATAGGCGTTCATGCCGGCCTTGTTGCTGGTGCTCTTGTCGAGGGTAATGTCCGCCTTGGCAAGCGTCTTGATGGCGCGAAGCCGGTTGCCGGCTTGTTCTCGGTCTCGTTCGTTGATGCCGAGGCAAGCCAGTGAATCCACGTGCGGCTGCATGTCCACGGTAGCCAGCCAATCAGGATTCAGCGTGGCGGAAAGCCATAGCGAACGACTGCCTTTGGCCAGTGGGAAATGGCTGCGGCGGAACGCTTCGAGTTGTGCCGAGGTGGCTATGCCTGCGCCCATCAACTGCACCTCGTCGAAAGCCCACAGACAGTCGTTGTGAAGCAACGCGAAGTGGATCGGCCACTGGTAACGGCTCATGCCGTAGCCACGCATCAAGGCGCGCGAGAGCAGCATGTCCTGGGTGCCGATGAGGATCATGTCTTCCTCGGGGTATTCGGCCCAGGTATTGAGATCGTTTTCGCCGCCCATCAGCACGTGGACGGAGACCTTGCCCTCACCCGCCGATCCGTCGATGCGGAGTTGGTCGAGCCAGCCGCGAATGTTGTCGGCGGTCTGCTCTACCAACACGCGCATCGGCAAGCACCAGACGAGGCGACGTGGTGTGTCGGCGTCCGGTGCCACTTCACGTTTGGCATCGCGCCAGCCGCGCTTCCACAACCAGGCTAGCGTCACGGCGGCCGTCTTGCCCATGCCGGTGGGTACGTCGAGCAGATCGGGCCATGGTTCCTCGGCCAGACGAGCCTGAAAGGCATAGGGCTGTGGTTGCCCCGTTGCGTGCTGAAAAAAGTTATTGAAGCTTGCTGGTCGGTGTGTCACTGCGTGTTTCCAAAGCCTGATGGAGTAGTTGCGTGATGAAGTCGTATGGATTTTTCAGTCCGCGTACGCGATGCGCCAGGCTGCGAGGCAGGCGGGACTTTTCCGCACCAAGCCTTCATGCCGCATGGCATGGAGTTTCATTTGTGGGTACAATTTGAATGATGTGACCACTTTCTTGGTGAGTGAATCCATGCAAATCAGCACTCGCGAGTTCAAGACCCATCTGTCTGCCGTGCTGCGGCGGGTGCGTGCCGGCGAGGAAATTTCAGTGACGTCCCACGGCAAGGTGGTGGCGCGCCTTTCTCCGCCGTTGGCCGAAGAGCATTCCGGTTCGGAACGACTGCGCGGGCAGCCATGGGTGCGTGCGGGCAAGGCCGGAGCGGTGCGGGGTGCGGCGCGGCCGACGACTGTTCCGGATGGCACGGTGGATGAAATCGTGCGCTGGGTGCGTGGCGATTGATTCTGTATCTGGACACTTCGGCGTTGTTGAAGCTCTATCTTGCCGAGCCGGAATCCGACTGTGTGCGCGGTGCGGTACGTGATGTGGAAGTCTGCACGCATCAGGTCGCATGGGTGGAAGTGCATGCCGGTCTTGCCATGGCGGTGCGCATGGGGCGTCTGTCCGATCCCGACATGGACGACCACCTGCGCAGCTTCGAGACCGATTGGGGCATCATGGATGTCGTGGGTCTGGACGATGCACTGACGCGCCGCGCGGGCGGCATGGCACGTCAATTTGGCTTGCGTGCCTATGACAGCGTGCATCTGGCTGCCGCCGAACGGGTAATGATTACCGTGGGCAGCGGTGATTTCATGTTCATGGGATTTGATGCAAGGCTCGACAGTGCCGCGCGCGCGCTGGGCATGACTTTGCCGGGCGCCGGCAAGAAGTCGCCACGATGACGCCGTGCTGTCGCTGAATGGTTTGGCTTGCGTGTCCATGCAAAATCCCCCTGTCGTTTGCCAGCCTACCCCCGTGAATGAGGGGACGCAAACCTTGTGCCACAGCGTCGTCTCAAAGGCTGAGACGGCGCGCGGGCGCGCGAGAAGCTTTGTGCTGGATGCGGGCTCAGGCAGGGCCGAACAGGGGGCGAGGTTGCTTTTATCGAAGTGTCTTCCGTCCTGTACAGCAAGCACCACCCAACATGATCTTGCTCCGCTGACGGCGTCTGCGTGACACTACGCGATACGCTCTTGCATGGTCGGTTCTCGCCCCATGGACTACGACTGGCTGGTCACGCTGCGTCGGCAGCATCCGGGATGGCGGCTTTTGGCCGCCGACCACGGCCCGCTGGTGGCGGCGTTCTTGCATCGCTGCTTCATCGAGCCGAACAGGCGCACCCTGGCCGAGGCGGAGCTGGCCGCGCAACTGGACGATTACCTGTATGCGCTGCGCCGGCAGCTGGGCGAGGAGGCTTATCCCAAATCGGCGCGTGCCTATCTCGGCGACTGGGCGGCGGACGAGCGTGGCTGGCTGCGCAAATACTACCCGCCGGGCGATGACGAGCCGCATTACGATCTGGCGCCGGCCACCGAAAAAGCCATTCGCTGGCTGGATTCGTTGCAGGGCCAGCGCTTCATCGGCGCCGAATCGCGCCTGCTGACGATTTTCGACCTGCTGCATGACATGGCCGAGGGTACCGAGACGGATCCGCAAATCCGCATCGAAGAGTTGAACCGTCGCAAGCAGGCCATCGAGCAGGAAATGGAATCCATCGAAGCCGGCCACGTGCACCTGATGGACGCCACCCGTTTGCGGGAACGCTTTTTGCAGGTTTCGGATCTGGCTCACGGTCTGCTGGCCGATTTTCGCCAGGTCGAACAGAATTTTCGTGCTCTGGACCGGCAGGTACGTGAGAAGGTGGCCGCCTGGGAAGGCGGCAAGGGCGGCATGCTGGAAGACGTGTTCGGCGAGCATGACGCCATCGCCGGCTCTGATCAGGGGCGCAGCTTTCGTGCGTTCTGGGATTTCCTGATGTCGCCCGCGCGGCAGGAAGAGCTGTCCGACCTGCTGGAAAAGGTGTTGGCGCTGGACGCGGTGCGCGAGCTGGCGCCGGACCCGCGCCTCAAACGGGTGCACTACGACTGGCTGGACGCCGGCGAGGTGACGCTGCGCACCGTGGCGCGCCTGTCCGAGCAGCTGCGCCGTTACCTGGATGACCAAGCCTGGCTGGAAAACCGCCGCATCATGCAGTTGATCCATACCCTGGAGCAGCATGCGTTGATCTTGCGCGACACGTCCGACAACGCCCCCGGCATGGAGCTGGACGAGACTGCGCCCACGCTCAACCTGCCCATGGAGCGGCCGCTGTTTCGTCCGCCGGTCAAGCCGCATATCGACGAAGGCCCGTTGGCCTCGGGCGATGCCGACCTGGATGCCGCGGCCCTGTTCGACCAGTTCCATGTCGATCGCGCGGCACTGGCCGCGGCCCTGCGGCGTGCCCTGCAGACCCGCGACCAGATCACCCTGGCCAGCCTGCTTGAAAACCACCCGCTGGAGCGCGGCCTGGCCGAGCTGGTGGCCTGGCTGACGCTGGCCGCCGCCGACCCGGATGCCATGATCGACGAGACACGTCATGCGACCCTGGACTGGCGTGACACGCAGGGCGTGCAACGCCGTGCCACCATTCCCGAGGTCATCTTCACCCGCCATGCCCATGAATGACACCGACACTCCCGCCGAGCTTTCCGGTGTGCTGATCGCCCTGTTCCGGGGCGTGTTGTATCGCGACCGGCAGGAGGCGATCTGGCAACAGCTGATGACCCTGCACAACCGGGTGCGCGATTACGTGCGCGTGCTGTCGCTGGACCTGGTGCTGGACGACGCCGAAGGCTATGCCTACCTGAAGCAGGTGGCCGATGACGAAACCGCCGAGACCGTGCCGCGCCTGGTCGCCCGGCGCCAGTTGTCCTATCCGGTCAGTCTGTTGCTGGCGCTGCTGCGCAAGAAGCTGGCCGAACATGACGCCGGTGGCGGCGACCCGCGCTTGATCCTGAGCCAGGCGGACATGGTCGAAATGCTGCGTCTGTTCTTGCCCGACACCACCAACGAGGCACGCCTGTTCGACCGCATCCAGACCGACATCAACAAGGTTGTCGAGCTGGGTTTTCTGCGCAAACTGCGCGGCCAGGACGATCGTTACGAGGTGCGCCGCATTTTGCAGTCGTTCGTGGATGCGCAATGGCTGGGCGAATTCGAGCAGCGCCTGGCCGTCTACCGGGAACATGGCGCATGAATGCCGAGACCGGCGATCTGGATTTTGCCGCCTCCAACGCGCAGGCAGGATTCCGCCTGCAGCGCCTGGAGGTGCTCAACTGGGGCACCTTCGACAAGCAGGTCTGGGCGCTCGACCCGCAGGGCGACAACAGCCTGCTGACCGGCGATATCGGCTCGGGCAAGTCGACCCTGGTGGATGCCGTGACCACCTTGCTGGTACCGGCCCAGCGCATCACCTACAACAAGGCCGCCGGCGCCGACAGCCGCGAGCGTTCGCTGCGTTCCTACGTGCTGGGCCACTACAAGTCCGAGCGCGGCGAGGCCGGATTGGCGGCCAAGGCCGTGGCCCTGCGCGACCACAACAGTTATTCGGTCATCCTCGGCCATTTTTACAACGCCGGTTACGACCAGCACGTGACCCTGGCCCAGGTGTTCTGGATCACCGACCGCTCCGGCCAGCCCGAGCGTTTTTACGTGGTGGCCGACCATGCACTCACCCTGGCCGACGACTTCGGCAATTTCGGTACCGACATCGCCACTCTGCGCAAGCGCTTGCGCAAGCGCGACAAGATTCAGGTATTCGACGCCTTTCCGGGCTACGGCGCCGCCTTCCAGCGCCGCTTCGGCATCGACGCGCAGGCCATGGAGCTTTTCAACCAGACGGTGTCGATGAAGTCGGTGGACAACATCACCCGCTTCGTGCGCGACCACATGCTGGAGCCGTTTCCGGTGGGCGAGCGCATCGAGGCGTTGATGCATCATTTCGACGATCTGAGTCGCGCCCATGAGGCCGTCATCGACGCGCGGCGGCGCATCGAAACGCTGACCCCGCTGGTGGCCGATCTCGACCAGCATGCCGAGCGTGAACAGCAGACCGCCGAACTGCGCCAAAGCCGCGATGCATTGCGGCCCTGGTTTGCCGGCTTGAAGGTCGAGCTGCTGGACAAGCGTCTGGCCCATCTGGCCGACGAGACAGCGCGCCTGGCGCAAAAACGGCAAACTCTGACCACGCAACGCCGCGATGGCCACGCCCGGCGCGATGAACTCAAGCAGGCCATTGCCGCCAACGGCGGCGATCGTCTGCAACGCCTGAAAACCGAGCAGGCATCCTGTCGTGAGCGCAAGCAGCAAACGCAGCGCCGCGCCGGGCAATACCGCGAGCTGGCCACCATGTTGTCGCTGCCCGATGCCGTGGACGTGGACACGTTCCTGGCCAACCGCAAACAGCTGGACCGTCAGCGCAACGCGCTGGAAGACCAGCAGGCCGAACGCCAGAATCGCGTCAACGAAATCGGCGCCGAGCTGCACAACCTCGACCGACAACACGGCGAGCTGGAAACCGAACTCGCCTCGCTGCGCCAGCGCCGCTCCAACATCCCCGCACAGGTATTGGCCATCCGAGACGCCCTGTGCAAGTCGCTCGACCTGGACGCCGCTGCATTGCCTTTCATCGGCGAGCTGCTGCAAGTGGACGAAAACGAACGCGACTGGGAAGGCGCCATCGAACGTTTGCTGCACAATTTCGGACTGTCGTTGCTGGTGCCCGACGCCTTGTACGGCAAAGTGGCGGCCTGGGTCGACAAGACCCAGTTGCGCGGCCGGTTGGTGTATTTCCGGGTGCGCGAAAATACCGGCGAGGCACCACGTACCCGTCCCGACTCGCTGGCGCGCAAGCTCAAGATC
>DASSTF010000025.1:0-15351 GCA_035708045.1 Rhodanobacteraceae bacterium
CAGGTCGCGCGGCGTCATGCGCATCTCGTTCCACATCTTGCGCGACGCCAGCGCCTTCTCCAGCCCCATGTGGGATACGTCGGCAACGAAATCGCGCACGGTCGGCTCGCCGTAGTTGTAGTAGTCGCCGACCTTCTTGAGGTTCGTGAAGACCGTCATCGGGTCTTCATCGGTCCAGTCGTTGAGCATGACCACGTAGTCGCGATCCGCCTGTATGCGATCCGGGCCGGCCGGATCGATCACCAGCGGACCGAACGGGCCGGTCTGTTCCTGGAACCCCGAATGGCTGTGGTACCAGTAGGTACCGCTCTGCTTGACCGGAAAACGATAGACGAAGGTTTCGCCCGGCGCGATGCCGGGAAAACTGAAACCGGGCACGCCGTCCATGTTGGCCGGCACAAGGATGCCGTGCCAGTGGATCGATGTCTGCTCACGCAGTCGATTGGTGACGCGCAACGTGACGGTGGTGCCCTCGCGCCAGCGCAACAGCGGCCCGGGCAGCAAGCCGTTGACCGTATTCGCGCGGCCCGCCTTGCCGGTGAAATTCACGGGCGTTTCGGCAATTTCCAGGGCGAACTCGGTGCCGGACAGGACACCGGACTCGCCCATGCCTTGCAAGCTCCGGTGGCCCGAAGTCTGCAAAGCCATGGCCGGTTTGGCGAAGCCGCCGAACATGGCGGCGGCGCCGCCCAACGCCAACCCTTGCACGAAGCGGCGACGCGAGAGCATCGGATCGAAGGATCCGGGGCCGGAAGATTTCTGTTTCATGTCATTCCCACTGGTGTGCTCGGCACACCGACTGCATTGGAACACCCGCACCGTCACGACGTGAGCGACGCAACAGGGCAGAGGTCAGGAGCGGCGCACGTGTCGCCGTGGCGGGAATCAGGCGATCGGAGGTCGCAAGGGTGGCGCAGGCAGTGTCAGCACAGGCTGAACGGGCACGAAAGTGGACGTGATCGCGTGCAGTGGCCGTGCGGGAACGCGTGCGTTTGGCGTCACCAGCACGCCGTTGCATGACGATGGACAATGGCATCCGCCGTGGCAGCAGCCACCATGTCCCATGGGCATCACAGGCGCATGCTGATGGGAGCCGACGGGATCCATCGACATGCCATCGCAATGTTTTGCAGAGGCATGCGACGCAGGCATCTGCATTGTCGTCGTCATGCTCATGGCGTCGGCCATGCCCGGCATCGCCGCCATGGCGCCGGAAGCGAGCATCACCCACGCCAGCAACGCCATGCCGAGCATGACGCGAAAACGGCGGGAACGGGAAAGCCAACGGCGCATGAGTGGAACATAGCCCACGCGGCGCGGCGGTACAACTCTGGAGTCGCCTCCAATACGCAAAACGCCCCTTGCGGGGCGTCGTGCGTATCTGGCGGAGAGGGAGGGATTCGAACCCTCGATACGGGAGACCCGTATACCGGATTTCGAGTCCGGCGCATTCGACCACTCTGCCACCTCTCCGGGGCCGGCCATGATAAGGCGTCGGTGGGAAACAAGGCAAGCAAAAATCGGCTTATGGCGTGTAGGAGCGCGCCTGCGCGCGATGGAAGTTTGAGGTTGCGTGACGTCCGGTCGCCGGCAGGCCGGCTCCTACAGTTGGGGTGCCGCCGCGACTTCGCGCTGGCCCGGATGATAGGTGGCTCTTGTGTGCTTCTTGAGCTGATCGGGCCAGAAGTACACGGTACGCAGGTTGCCGGTGGTCCAGCGTTCGGCTTGGTCGGTGAAATGGGGTGAATCGGGATGGCCGCTCTGGCCGCCGACGTGGATGGCGCGGGCGCTGACCCTGGGCCCGAATTCGATTGCGGCGACGAAGCTGTTGCCACTGCGGCCGTAGTATTTGTCGGTGTTGGGCCAGCGGTGGCCATTGGAGGCGGCCAGCGATCCCCAGCGCGACGAGGTGAAGGGGACCGGGATGCTTGGTTTCGCATCGTCGAAGTGCGGATGGATGGCATCGTCGAGGCGCTGGTAGCGGTTGATCTCGCCCCACGGCACGCCCCAGTAGCCGAAGTCCTGTTGCAGGCGGTCGACTATCGCGGCCAACGTGTCCAGGCGCAGCTTCGGCGTGGCCTTTGTCGCGATGTAGTTGATTTCGCGAAGGTCGGTGGTGTGCGCGTCGAGGCCGCTTGCCCTGGCCTCGGGAGCGACTTCGTTCCACATCGCGTCGCCCCAGGTCACCGCGAGGGTAGTCGGGATCGAGGCAATGCCCCAGCGGTAGTCCCAATGGCGCAAAGTGGCGATGGGGCCGGCCAGTCTGGTTTTCAGCGATGCATTCGCCGGCAGGGCGTCGTAATCCTTGACCAGGATCGGAATCAGCCGCGCGAACGCGGGCAGATAGGAGTCGAAGTCGTCGGCGATCAGCTTGGCCTTGGTGAAGCCGCTCGCACCGGTCAGCATGTTCGTGGCGTGGATGCCGCGCGCGTTTTCGCCGAACGAATCCATGTACTGCGGAAAATCCGCGCGCTTCGGACTGTATTTGCCGGCGGCGGAGTAGGGCCAGTTGTTGGTGTTCATTACCCAGCCGTTGGCCGGGTT
Source organism: Rhodanobacteraceae bacterium (assembly GCA_035708045.1). Lineage (GTDB taxonomy): Bacteria > Pseudomonadota > Gammaproteobacteria > Xanthomonadales > Rhodanobacteraceae > Oleiagrimonas. The sequence continues at coordinate 2,545 of DASSTF010000025.1, forward strand.
GATGGCGTTGGGCATGTCCTTGATCGGCGTCATGCCCTGCCATGCGGTGGCAGGGTTGCTGCCGTCGACGGGCTTCAGGTAATCGAAGCGGTTGTCGCGTTTGGGGATGAATTGCGGAGCGAGAAAGGCGATGTTGCCCTTGTCGTCGGCGAACAGCGTGTTGTTGGACGAGTTGGCCTTGAGATCGGCCACCTTCATGTAGCTGGCAAGGTTGGTGGCCTTGGTGCGCAGCCAGCTCTGCTTGAGGGCCGGGACCGGGCGGTTCATCAGCGCCTCGGCGATCCACTTGCCGTTCTCCCTGGCGACGATGGGACCGTGCTGGGTGAAGTAGGCGGTAATGGTGCGCGTCTTCATCGAACCGTCGTCGCTGCGGTAGCGGATGGCGATGTCGCGTGTTTTCACCGGCAGCCATTGCTTGCCGAAACGGTAGACGTATTTGCCGTCGTGCTTCTCGACGGTTTCGGCGAACTGGTCCACCGCATCGACGCCGGTCGAGGTGTGCATCCAGCCGATGTGCTTGTTGAAGCCCTGGTAGATGAAGAACTGGCCCCAGGTCGAAGCGCCGTAGGCATCCAGGCCTTCGTCGCTGGACATCTGCGATTCGGTGCGGAAGTTGAAGGTGACGTGCGGGTTGATCAGCAGCAGCGCGTGGCCGTCGGCGGAAAGTTTCGGCGCGATCGCGATGCCGTTGGAGCCGGTCGGGTCGACCCACGTGGGCGGTGTCGTGTCCGCCAGCGTCATGGCAATGCTCGGGGTGGCTCCGTAGAACTTTGCCAGTTTGGAGAGACGCACTCGTGTGATGTCACCGCCGATGCTGCCCTCGGTGAAGCTCAGCGCCATCCACGGTTCGTAATGTTTGATCACCGGATGCACGTCCGGGTGGGTGGCCAGGTAATAGTTGAGGCCGTCGGCCCATGCGTTCATCAGCTTCTTCAGCCAGTCGGGGCTTTTCGCGTAGTCGCGTTTCAGCACCGCCGGATCGATCCACAGTTGTTCGCGCAGGTCGGCCCAGATCGCGGACTTGCCCTTGGCACGCGCCGTCCAGCCCAGCGCCGCGAGCAGGTTGCTTTGCACACGGCTGAAATCGTCCTCGCATTGCGCGTAGATCATGCCGAACACGGCGTCGGCGTCGGTCTTGCCGTGGATGTGCGGAATGCCCCAGTCGTCGCGGGTGATGGTGACGGCTTGCGCTTCGCGCTGCCAGCGGGCTTGCTCGGCGGCGTCGGGTGCGCGGGTCGCGGCGTGGGCTGTGCCGACGAGGGCGAGGGCGAGGGCGGGCAGCAGGCAATGGATCGGGCGCACGGAAAAATCCCCTATGTCACGGACAAGGCTTCGAGTCTACGCCGGACCAGGTGTGGATCAAACCCGGAAGGCATGCAACGAAAAGGCGACATGCTCATGACGTGAGGTGTATATGATGGCGCTTCCTGAAGGGCTCCAAGGCTTTACCGTTCGTCCTGAACGTAGACCCGCAGGGCCGAAGTCGAAGGACTGTCCAAAGCCCCTTCGACTTCGTTTGCCAGAGACAAGCTGCGCTCAGGGCGAACGGAAACTTCGGTTGAGCCATCAGCAAACGTTTTGTCAACGCGGAGGATGAAATATGTGGAACAGGAAACTGGTTTGTGTTCCAGCCATGGCATTGCTGGCCGTCGCCACGGCACATGCCGGTACGGTGGACGACTTGCGTGCAACGTTGGCGCAGTTGCATGCCGATCAACCCATCGGAGCCACGCTGGATGTCCGCAGCGAAGCGAGCAGTGGCGACAAGGACAAACCCAGGGTCACCAACGTGCAGGTGCATTTCAGCATGCATGCGGAGGACGGGGCGTTGCAGGTGTCCTATCCCGCCCGACTGCTTCAACGCGTGGACAAGGAATCCGCGGCGCATGCGAAGAATCCCGATGCTTCATCGCCTTTGCAGTCACTGCTGGGCACCATGGATCCGCTCATGATCCGTTCGCTGGTGAACGTGGCTCCGTCGCTTCTGCGCCGCCTCGAAGGCGCCACACTGGATTCGCGCAGCGATGCCACTTATGGCGGCAAGCCGGTGCACTTGCTGACTTTCAAGGTGCCGCCCCGGGTGCCTTCGGAAAATCGCGACGATATCGACCATTACGATGGCCAGCTCAGGATATGGGTGGGCGCCGACGGCGTTCCGGTGGCCATGTCCGCAGCGCGCCATTACAAGGGCAGCAAGTTTTTCATCCATTTCAGTTTCGGCTCCTCCGTGACGATGTCCCTGCGCAAGGTGGGACATCGCCTGGTGGCGGAGAAAGCCCGCTTCCAGTCGTCCGGATCAGGCATGGGCAACCGTCAGCACACGGACATCCACGTGGCGCTGACGGTTGAAACTCCCGACAAGACATGACCGGATAGTCACGTACCCTGGTTGTCCGAACCGTTTGGCGTGTGCATCACCCGGGTCGGCATGGCGAAGGAAACGCCAATGCCGGCCAGGGCATCCATGATCTTGAGGTTGATCGACTGCTGGGCGGTCACGTAATCGTTGTATTCCGGCGTGAGCACGTAGTACACGAATTCATAGCGGAAGCCTTGCAGTTCGATCCCCTCGAAAAAGCCGCGATCGCGTCGTGTGTTGTCCTGTGCGTCGATGATGTCGTTGACGAGATGGGTGACCTGTTCCACCTTGTCGCGCGGCGTTTCCAGCGGAATGTGGAAACCGAACACGATGCGTCGCTCCTGACGGCGGCTGTAGTTGTGGATCAGGTTCTGCAGCAGCTGCGAGTTGCTGATGGCCAGTTCTTCGCCGGACAACGCTTCGATGCGGGTGCTCTTGATGCCGACCTTCTTGATCGTGCCCAGGCCGATGCCGAAGTCGATGAACTCACCCACCATGAAGGGCTTGTCCAGGCCGATCGAAATCGAGGCGAAAAGATCCTCAAGAACATTCTTGGCCGCCAGGGCGACGGCAATGCCGCCGACGCCCAGGCTGGCGACGAAGGCGCTGATGTTCACGCCGGCACTGCCCAGAAGCACGAGCAGCAACGTGACCCACACCAGCATTTCCACCGTCCAGGTGAGAATGCCGTAGATGATGGGATTGGTGTTCTGCATGCTGCCTTCGGGCGTGGAGCGTTTCAGCCACGACACGATCAGGGTGGATACCCAGAAGGCGATCTGCATGCCGACCAGCACGGCAATGGCCCAGCCGATGTATTTCGGAGCGGGCGCAGGGAAGGAAAGCGAGCCGAGCGCCACGGCGATGGCCAGCAACAGCACGATCCAGCCGCGCGTGGCCGACAGCGTGGCGGAAAGGATTTGCAGGCTTTGGCTGTTGGTGTGGCGGCTTGCCAATGTCCTGAAATGGGCGGCCAGAAACCTGGCGACACCGAAGACGACGACATAGCCGATCAGCGCACCGACGCCGGCGGCGATCCATGCGAAGGTGGAATTGCCGAGCCACGACGAATTGAAGATCCAGTGCTCCATGGAATGCCCTTCTGATCAAATGATGGCGAGACGAACGGGGCGAGCCAGTGTAACGAGGTGGAGCCGGGCGAGGCCAACCGGGTGCATCTTTTTCGTGACTCAGGTCGTCGGAGTGTTGGTCTTCTCGCGCTGCTGGAACACCCGCTGCATGACGTAGTCGGAGCTGACCTGCTCCCCGCAAAGCATCATCGCGGCCAGCTCGCCGCCGAGGATTTGCGGGGCGATCACCACGTCCGGCTGCGCCAGTTTGACGCGCGCCAGGTGATGCGCGTCGTTGACGGCGGCAATCGTGCGCGCGGGACCGGCCAGTTCGCGCGCCGCGAGGATCGCGAAGGCGTTTTCCGAATCGTCGTCGAGCATGGCGAGGATGGCGATGGCCTTGTCCGCGCCTGCCTCGCGCAGAGCGTCCGTGCTGCCCGGATCGCCGATCACCGCGTCGGCCTTGTCCGCGTTTTCCAGCACGCCGGCGTCGCGCACGATGCGCGTGACGGACTGGCCGCGGCCGACCAGTTCGCGCCAGGTGTTGTTGGCCAGCGGCGATGCGCCGATGACCACGAAATGATTTTCACGTTTCATGCCCGAACCCTTGTGTTGGACGATGCGTTGCAGACTGCGGCTGACCATGGGCGCGATCACGGCGGTCAGCGAGGTGGCGAACACGGCCACGCCGAGGATGATGACCGAAACCGTGAAGAGCATGGCCTCCGGCGTTTGCGGCGTGACGTCGCCGTAGCCCACGGTGCTCATGGTCACCATCGCAAAATACAGCGCCGTTACCAGATTGGTGATGTGCGGCTTGAATTCGGCGCCGAGGTAGTAGGCGCCGAAGGTCGCGTACAGCAGCAACATGACCACCGAGGTCAGGGCGAACAGCGTGCTGGCGGCGATGCTGGAATGGTCGAACTGTCGCCACGCCATCACCAGCAACGCCAGCATCAGGATGAAGTAGGCCAGCAGCAGGTGCCCGTTGGCATGCGTGCCGAAGAACATGCTGATGGCGGCCGTGGCGGCCAGCAGCAGGGCCATGATCCAGGCCAAACGTGACCGCAACAGCAGGCCCAGCGCCATGATCAGCATGCCCACGCCGATCAGCAGCGGTGGGAACACGCGGGGCGGGATGTTGGTCTGTCCGTGAAACAGATTGATGATGAAGGCGTCCCAGCGGCTGCCGAGGTCGGCCTGGAGCAGCCAGAGCCCGCCGAGGCCGAGCAGCAGGGCCAGCGGGACGTGCGGAAACCACGAGTCGCCGCGCATGCCTTGATGCAGGCGTTTCAGCGCGATGCGCAGACGCTGGAGAGGCGAAAAGGTCATGCGGCCAGCTTGTCCCCGAGATTGTCGTGGTCAACTTTATCAAGAGCCACGATATGCGCCAATGGCGCGAGACGGGTCATACGTGGCATGCTCATGCCCTGTCCGGCGGGCCGATCGTTGCATCGGGGCCGCTGCGCCTTGGGGATCAGTCTGGAGACCAGCGCGTGAATACACAGCCAGCAGGCGGCCTTGCGCCGCGCAAAGAACTGTCCGTTCGCGGCATCATCATCGGCATCGTCATCACGGTGGTGTTTACTGCGGCCAACGTCTATTTCGGGCTCAAGGCGGGCCTGACCTTCTCCACGTCGATTCCGGCGGCGGTGATTTCCATGGCCATCCTGAAGGCCATGCACGATGCCACCATCCAGGAAAACAACATCGTCCAGACCATCGCCTCGGCGGCCGGCACGTTGTCGGCGATCATCTTCGTGTTGCCGGGCCTGGTCATCATCGGTTACTGGACGGGCTTTCCGTTCTGGGTGTCGGCGGGCATCTGCGCCACTGGCGGCATCCTCGGCGTGATGTACACCATCCCGTTGCGTCGCGCACTGGTGACCGATTCGGATCTGCCTTACCCCGAAGGCGTGGCCTGTGCCGAGGTGCTCAAGGTGGGCAGCGGTTCCGACAAGCAGATCGGCCGCATCGCCGAAGTGGAGTCGACGCCCGCTGCCACGGGCGGCACGGATTCTGTCGATGCGCCGAATCCGGCGGCGGCTGCAGAGGCGGGAGCCGCCGGGCTCAAAGCCGTCGTGGCGGGTGCGATCGTTTCGGCGGTGTTCTACATCATCGTGCAGACCCGGGTGTTCGCCAGCAGCGTGTCCGATTATTTCCGCATTGGCGGCGACCGGGGCGGCGCCTCCGGCTTCGATTTCGGCCTGTCGTTTGCCTTGTTCGCCGTGGGCCATCTGGTCGGCCTGTGGGTGGGTGTGGCGATGCTGCTCGGCGCGGCCATCGGCTGGGCCTGGGCAGTGCCGTACTTCACGCACCTGCACTGGGTTGCCGGCGCGGCATCGGCTGTGGCGCATGACGGTTGGAGCCACTACGTGCGTTTCATCGGCGCAGGCACCATCGGCGTGGCCGCCATCTGGACGCTGGCCAAGCTGGTCAAGCCGCTGGTCAGCGGTCTGGCAGGCGCATTCCGCGCCTCGCGCGCGCGCAAATCCGGCACGTTGCATGAGTTGCCACGCACCGAGCACGACATGCCGATCGGCATGGTCGGCCTGATCACCCTGGTGTGCCTGGTGCCGGTGGCGTTCCTGTTGTGGCATTTCGGCATGACCAATGGCCTTGGCGATTCGATCTGGACGCTGGTGATCGGTGGCGTGGTTTTCGTGGTGTTGCTGAGCTTCCTGGTGTCGGCTGTGTGCGGTTACATGGCGGGCCTGATCGGCTCCAGCAACAGCCCGTTGTCGGGGGTGGGCATTCTGGTGGTGGTGGTTGCGGCGCTGCTGCTGCTGATCGGCGTCAAGCCGTTTCTGCCCGACAGTGCCGACAAGGCGCTGGTCGGCTTCGCCTTGTTCATCACCGCCATCGTGTTCGCGGTGGCCTCGATCGCCAACAACAACCTGCAGGACCTCAAGACCGGCCAGTTGGTCGATGCCACACCATCGTTGCAGCAATGGGCGCTGGTGATTGGCGTGCTGGTCGGCGCGGTGGTGATTCCGCCGGTGATGGATCTCTTGCAACATACTTATGGTTTTCTTGGCGCACCGGGCGCCGATCCCGCACGTGCGCTGCCGGCGCCGCAGGCAGGCCTGATTTCGGCACTGGCCAAGGGCGTGATCACCGGCAACGTGCCGTGGGACATGATTGGTCTGGGCGCCGGCATCGGCGTGGCCATCATCATTCTCGACGAGGTGCTGGGCCTGTCGAAAAAGGGTCCGCGTCTGCCGCCGCTGGCCGTTGGCCTGGGCATCTACCTGCCCACCTCGACCACGCTGATGGTGGTGGTCGGCGCGCTGGTCGGCGCCTGGTTCGACCGGCGTGCCGACCGCAAGCCGAAGGCGGAAGCGACCAAGCAGCTGGGCGTGTTGCTGGCTTCGGGCCTGATTGTCGGCGAGAGCCTGCTGGCGGTGATCTTTGCCGGCGTAGTGGCGTTCAGCGGTACCGCGTCGCCGATCGGTCTGGTCGGCAAGAGCTTCGAAACGCCTTCCATCATCATCGGCGGCATCGTGTTCGCCGTTACCGTGGCCATGCTGTACCGCTGGATCGCCCGCATGGGGCAATCAGGTTCGGAGCAGGCATAGTCTGTAGACTGTCGAGTCACCCATTCGGCATCCGGAGATGAGCATGAGTGACTCGATGTATCCGCCCTCCAGCGTGGAACTGGCTCGCCGGCGTCATGAACTGGCGCCGGGGCCATTGAAGGCTTTCAAGGCGTTCAGCGCCGAAGTGTTTGCCGATGGCGCATTGCCGGGCGTGACCAAGCAGTTGATTGCCGTGGCCGTAGCGCATGTCACGCAATGCCCGTACTGCATCAAGGGCCATACCCGCGAAGCCATGAAGCAGGGCGCGAGCGAAGAACAGATCATGGAAGCCATCTGGGTGGCGGCGGAAATGCGCGCCGGCGGCGCCTATGCGCACTCGGCACTGGCGCTGGACACCATGCAGCACGTGCACGACGAAGCTGGCGGCGATTGACCGCACGAAGGCGGCTTCAGGACGCGATCACGCGAATCCGGGTGTCGTCCAGCCGCACTTCCTGCCCCGCGCGGATCTTGCAGGTCTTGCGCGTTTCCAGCTCGCCGTCCACGCGCACGGCGCCTTCGGCCACGATCAGCTTGGCGCTGCCGCCGCTGGGGCACAGTCCGGTCAGCTTGAGAAGCTGGCAAAGGGCGATGCAATCGCCCTTGAGCGTGAATTCGATGGTGGTCATGACAATGGATTGTCGCATGCCGATCATGTGAAATCCGATCTGGGCCACAAGTCACGGGCTTGTATGAAGACGCATGGTGCCGTCATTATCGGAAGCCATTCTTGCGTCCCCAGGCAGGCCGTGCAGATTCGGGGTTTCCAGGGCGGGGCGTTCCATCGTGCACCTGTTTCCGGGAGAAGACATGGCAACGACGAATTCCACCGTCCATCGCAAGGCGGCCGACGACAAACACCTCAAGCGCGACATCGGCATCATCGGCCTTCTGTTCACGGCCGTCGGCTCGATCATCGGTTCGGGCTGGCTGTTCGGCGCGCTCAATGCCGCCGAGATTGCCGGGCCGGGCTCGATCCTGGCTTGGGCCATCGGCGGCGTGATGATCATCTTCATCGGGCTGTGTTACGCCGAGCTGGGCACCATGTTTCCAGTATCCGGCGGCGTGGTGCGGTTCCCGCATTTCGCCTTCGGCTCGTTCGCCAGCTACACGCTCGGCTGGATCACCTGGCTGGCGGCGGCCTCGACCACCGCCATCGAGGTGCTGGCCGCGTTGCAGTACGCCAACAACTATCTGCCCTGGCTGCAAAAACTGGAAGACGGCGTGCCGGTATTGACCGGACCCGGCTTCGCGGTGGCGATTGCCTTGCTGGCGCTTTTCAGCCTCATCAACGTGATCGGCATCCGCTGGTTTGCGCGTCTCAACAATGCGCTGGTGTGGTGGAAGTTGTTCATCATCATCCTGGTGGTGGTGGCGTTTCTGCTCACGGCCTACAACGGCCTGAATTTCACCGACGTGGCGGCTGGCGGATTCCTGCCGTTCGGCTGGCCGGGCGTGTTCTCGTCCATCGCCACGGCCGGCATCGTGTTTTCGTACCTGGGGTTTCGCCAGGGGGTGGAATTGGCCGGTGAAACGCGCAATCCGCAGCGCAACGTGCCTATCGCCATCATCGGTTCGGTGGTCATCACCGGAATCATCTACGTGGCCTTGCAGGTGGCCTTCATCGGCGCGTTGCCCGAGGGGGCGCTGGCCAACGGCTGGGCCAACATCGGCACCAGTTTCACCGGCGGGCTGGACCACATCGCCGCCACCTTCGGCCCGCTGGCGGCGCTGGCCACGGTGATGGGGCTGAGCTGGCTGGCCGTGTTGCTGTACATCGACGCGTTCATCTCGCCGGCCGATACCGGGTTGATCTACACCACGGTGACGGCACGGTTGTCCTACGCCATGGGGCGCAACGGCAACGCGCCCAAGTCCCTGGCCAAGGTCAATGATCGTGGCGTGCCGTGGGTCAGCGTCATTGTCACTTTCTTTGCCGGTTGCGTCTTTCTGTTGCCGTTCCCGGGCTGGCAAAAACTGGTCGGCTTCGTGACTTCGGCCACCGTGCTTTCGTTCGGTTCCGGCCCGCTGGCGCTGATCGCCATGCGCCGGCAGTTGCCGCGCCAGGAGCGGCCGTTCCGGTTGCCGGGGGTGCATGTGCTGGCCTATCTGGGTTTCCTGTCGTCCAACCTGATCGTGTACTGGTCGGGCTGGGACATCGTGTGGAAGCTGATGATCGCCGTATTGATCGGCTACGTCGTGCTGGGCGTCCACGAAGGCCGCTTCCACCGTCTGACGCCGAAGCTCGAATGGCGTTCGGGCGCATGGGTGATCGTGTGGCTGGCCGGGTTGACGCTGATCAGTTGGCTCGGCATTTATCCCGAGGAACATCCTGCCGGCAATATTTCCGTGCTCGGTTTCGGCTGGTCGATCGTCGTGCTGGCCGTGTTCTCGGCGCTGGTGATGTGGATGTCCACGGCCTTGCGCCTGCCGTCCGAAACCACCAAGCAGCATTTGAGCGAGCCGGTTTCCCTGCATCCGGAAAAGGCAGGCGAACACTGAACCCGGCGCAGCGGATCATTCCAACTCCCTCCCCTTCAAGGGGAGGGCTCGACGAGCTGGGCTGCGCGAAAGTCAGGTGGAAGCCGCGGGCATGGCGGCTTCCACAGGCGCTGCCAGAAACACGAAAAACGCCACGCCTTCGCCGGCCCAGATGGCGGCGATTTCTTCCAGAGTGTCGAGAACGGCGTCGAGCCCGTCCGGATCGGCCTGTCGCCATGCGCCGGGATGGGTGACAAGCACGATATGGCCGCGCGAGGGCAGGCCGTCCATGTTCTGCAGATAAGCCGCCAGGGCGGGCCAGTCGCGCCCGTAGCTGGCCGGCAGCGACAGGCCCGCGGCGAGGCGCTCGGCAAAGGTGGCGCGGTCACGGCAATCGGCGAGATCGACGTGGTGCACGTTGAAATGATCCCGGTCGGCGCCGGTGGCGAGCGTGTCGATGTCTTCGGGAGTGACGAAATACACCCCGCAAGACGCCATGTCGGTCAGATCGATGCGGACACCTTGCGTGTTCATTGCGGCACCTCGCTCATGAGTCGCGCTGTGGGTCAGCTTAGACAAGGTCGCGGCACGGGTAAACCCTTGCCTGAGGAAATCCCTCTCGGAATCGCCTTGCACAAAAGGCGTGACTTTCGGCGGCTGCCGGAGCGGCTGTTTCGTGTTATTCCAAGGGACTTGACCCGTTGCCCACCAGGCGGCGGTTCTGCTGTGCCCGTCATCCAGGGGGATCGACCCATGCCCATGTTGCGAAAGTACCGAATGTTTGCCGCGGTTTGCCTGTTGGCGCTGACGGCGCCATTGGCACTGGCCGCGACACCGGCCACGCTGGCCGCCCATCGCGTGTTCCGGGTGACCCTGGACGTGCCCTCCGACCAGCCGGTATCGGGACGCCTGCTGCTGTTCGCCATTCCCGCCGACAAGGCGAAGGAACAGGCCCACGGCGGCAAGGTGGAGAAGGTCGACACCAGCGCGTTTTTCCCCACCCGGACGGCCGTGGCGGCGATGGACGTGGAAAGTCTGGCCTCCGGCAAATCGGTGCTGATCGACGCCGACGCGCTGGCGTTCCCCAAGCCGTTTTCCCGACTGGCGCCCGGCACCTACGACATGCAGGCCGTGCTGGACGTCAATCGCGACTACAACTTCAGCGGGCGCGGTCCCGGCGATCTGGTCAGCCCGGTGGTCGAGGTGACGTTCGGTACGCAATCGAAGATTCCCACGCTGGATCTGAAGAACACGGTGCCGGCCGCGCGCCAGCCATGGACGCTTCCGACCCACGTGCCGCCCAAGTACCGCAAGATGGTCGAGCAGATGGCCCCGGTGCTCAAGGCGGCCCATGCGCACAGCCGCAAGATCGATTTCGTCAGTCCTGCGTTGAGCAAGTTCTGGGGTCGCCCGATGCACATCCAGGGCTGGGTGCTGCTGCCACCGGGTTATGACAGGAACACGTCCGCGCATTACCCCACGGTGTATCTCACGCCCGGTTACGGCGCGCGCCTGAACGCCCTAGCGTCCAAGGCCGTCATGGTCTGGGAGCAGATGAGCAAGGGCGGAATCCCGCCCATGATCTGGGTGTTCCTGAACGAGTCCAGCCCACGCGGCACCCACGAATTCGCCGATTCGGCCAACAATGGCCCCTGGGGCACGGCGCTGACCACCGAGCTGATTCCATATCTGGAAACGCAGTACCGCATGGACGGCAAGCCCAGCGGTCGCTTCCTTACCGGCCATTCGTCCGGCGGCTGGGCCACGTTGTGGCTACAGGTGCGTTATCCGAAGGTTTTCGGCGGCACCTGGTCGACCTCGCCCGATCCCAGCGATTTCCACGACTTCACCGGACCGGACCTTTACGCGCCCAACGCCAATGTCTATTACAAGCCGGATGGCAAACCGTATCCGCTGGTACGTGCGAATGGGAAGGTGATCGCCACCTTCAAGCAGTTCGCGCAGCTGGAACGCGTGCTCGGGCCCTACGGTGGCCAGATGGCTTCGTTCGAGTGGGTGTTTTCGCCGCGCGGCGCCGATGGGCGCCCCGAACCGATGTTCGATCGTGACACCGGCAAGGTGAATACCGAGGTGGTCAAGTACTGGCGCGACCATTACGACATCGCCCATCGCATCAAGACGAAGTGGCCCGAGTTGAAGCCCGACCTCGACGGCAAGATCCATCTCATCGTGGGCACCGCCGATACGTTCTATCTGAACCAGTCCGCACAACTGCTCAAGAAAACGCTGGACAGCGTCGGCGCCAAGGCCGAAGTGGAGTTCCTGCCCGGCAAGACCCACTTCGACCTGCTCGCCAAGGGCAAGAACCGCCACTGGCTGTTGCAGCAGATCACCTGGGCCATGTACCACCACGCACGGCCCGAGGCGAAGATTCCCGCCGATTACAGCCACGAAATCCACCACTGACCCCCCGCGCCCAGCCGTGAATGCGTGCATCCACGGCCGGGTCCTTTTTTGTTCCCTCGATTTCCCCGCGAGGTATCCATGAAATCGCTGCTGCTTTCCCTGTGTACCACCGGCCTGATGTTTGCCGGCGCCGCGACCGCCGCCACGCCGGCCACGCCGTCGCATTACGACCCGCTCAAGGCCTTCGCGCCATTCCATTACCAATACCCGGTCAACCGCTACCGCTCGGCCAACGGCATGCCCGGACCCGATTACTGGCAGAACCGCGTCGACTACACCATCCACGCCAAACTGGATCCGGCCAGCAGGACGCTGAGCGCCACCGAAACCTTCATCTACACCAACCACAGCCCGGACACGCTGCACTTCCTGTGGCTGCAGATGGATCAGAACCATTACAAGCGCGATGCGCGCGGCAACTTCAGCTCGGGCCGCGCGCCCATGCCGACATGGCATACCGACGGCTATCGCGTCGCCTCTGTCGAGGTGCGTGGCGCGCATGGTTTCGTCAAGGCGCACACCATCACCTCGGACACGCGCATGCGCATCGATTTGCCGCAGCCGCTCAAGGCCAAGGGCGGCAAGGTCGAGGTGCGCATCGTCTACAGCTATACCGTCCCGGGCCGCTTCGGCGGGCGTACCGACTGGTATGCCACCAAGAACGGCGATGTCTATGAAATCGCCCAATGGTTCCCGCGCCTCGCCGTCTACGACGACCTGCGCGGCTGGGATACGCTGCCCTACCTCAACAACGAGTTCTATCTGGAATACGGCGACATCGACTACTACGTCACCGTGCCGTGGAACATGATGGTGGTGGGTTCGGGCAAACTGATGAATCCGAAGGACGTGCTTACCCGCACCCAGCTCCAGCGGTACGAGAAGGCGCATC
>DASSTF010000026.1:0-14174 GCA_035708045.1 Rhodanobacteraceae bacterium
TCGACATCTGATCGAAGCCGCGGATGGCCAGGCCATCGAGCATCTGTGCGGGCAGCTTGCGCAACGCATTCCGGACATGCCGCCGGTGCTGCTGCATGGCGACTTGTGGTCGGGCAACCTGCACGTGTGCGCGGATGGCACGCCGGCGCTGATCGACGCCGGCGCCGTGCATTACGGCTGGGCCGAAGCCGAGCTGGCCATGTTGACCCTGTTCGGTTCACCGCCACCGTCGTTCTTCGCGATGTATGCCGAACGTGTGCCCCTGCGCGACGACTGGCGCGAGCGCGTTCCCGTATACAACCTCTATCACCTGCTCAACCACGTGAACCTGTTCGGCGCCAGTTACCTTCCAGGCTTGCGCGAAACCCTGTCCCGCTTTCCGCCGTTTAGGGGTCTGCCTGCAGGCGATAGGTGGCGCGGGGCCTGATGCAACCTCGAGGCCATCGCCTGCAGGCAGACTCTTACATCGGATCTTTGGTTCGCCATTCGATCATGACACGTCAATGCCAACGACGGTCAGGGATTGGCGCCAATGATTCTCGGCTCGGGTTCGAGCGTGACGCCGAAGCGCGATTGCACGCCTTCAATGACGCGCCGGGCCAGGGCCCAAAGCTCCTCGCCCGTCGCCTGGCCATGGTTGACCAGCACCAGCGCATGGCGGTTGGAAATGCCGGCATCGCCTTCGCGCAGGCCCTTGAATCCGCTGGCTTCGATCAGCCAGGCGGCGGACAGCTTGGCCTGCTCGCCTGGAACCGGCCATTGCATCATGTCGGGATGTTCGCGCTGGAGGCTGTCAGCTTGTGCGGCAGGCAAGATGGGATTCTTGAAGAAGCTGCCGGCATTGCCGATCACCGCCGGATCGGGCAGCTTGCGCTCGCGCAGGGTGCGCACGGCCTCGGCCACGAGATACGGCGTGGGGTGCGGGGCGCCCATGCGCACGAGCTGCTGCCGGATGCCCGCGTAATCCAGCTTCAGCGCATGCTTGCGCGGCAGCATGAGGCGCACGGCGGTGATGATGTAGCGGTCCGGTTCGCGCTTGAACAGCGAGCTGCGGTAGGCGAATTCGCAGGCGGCTTTGTCGAGGGTGACGACGCGTTGTTCGCGGGTGTCCCAGGTTTCGACGCTTTCGATGAACTCCGCCACTTCCACGCCGTAGGCGCCGATGTTCTGGATCGGCGCGGCGCCGACGGTGCCGGGGATGAGGATGAGGTTTTCCAGCCCGGCGTAACCTTGCCCCAACGACCAGCGCACAAAATCGTCCCAGCGTTCGCCGGCGGCGACGGCGATGCGCGTGCCTGCATCGCTTTCATCGACTTCGACGCCGCGTGTGGCCATGACCAGCACGCTGCCGTCGTAATTGTCGGTGAACAGCACGTTGCTGCCTTCGCCCAGCACCAGCGGAGCGGTATCCAGCTTGTCCAGCAATTCGGGCAGGGCGCCGGCGTCGTGCAGTTCGGCCAGTTGCCGCGCGTGGGTGGCGACGCGCAGGGTGTTGCGCCCGGCCAGGCTGGCGTTTTCGCTCAAGGTATACGGCGCGGGCGCGGCGACAGTCATTGCGGGATGTCCGATGAGTGGCGAATGGCATCGACACATTCGCCAACGAGCTGAGGGCCGCGATAGATCAGGCCCGAATAGATCTGCACCAGCGATGCGCCGGCATCGAGTTTCCGTACCGCCTGATCGCCTTCGAGAATGCCGCCGACGCCGACGATGCCGATGCGGCCTTCGAGACGTTCGGCCATGGCGCGCAGGATGATTGTCGAACGATCAAACAGCGGGCCGCCGGACAAACCGCCGGTTTCGTGCGCACGCGGATCGCCGGCGACGGCCGCACGGTCGATGGTGGTGTTGGTGCAGATGACGCCGTCGACTTCGGCGTCGATGAGCACGTCGGCAATGGCGTCGAGCTGGCCGTCGTCGAGGTCGGGGGCGATCTTCAGCAGCATCGGCCTGCGCGCGCCATGTTGCGCGGCCAGTTTTTCCTGCGCCTCGCGCAAGGTGCCGATAAAACGCTTCAGGGGCTCGGCTTGCTGCAGGTCACGCAAACCCTGGGTGTTGGGCGAGGAAATATTGACGGTGACGTAACTGGCCAGCGGATAGACCAGGCGCAGGCAAGTCAGGTAATCGGTGACGGCTTCCTCGTTCGGCGTGTCCTTGTTCTTGCCGATGTTGATGCCGAGCACACCGTTGTAGTTGGCGCGCTCGACGTTGCGCACCAGTGCATCCACGCCGGCGTTGTTGAAGCCCATGCGGTTGATGATGGCCTCGTGCGCGGGAAGGCGGAACAGGCGCGGACGCGGATTGCCGGCTTGCGGGCGCGGCGTGACCGTGCCGATCTCGATGAAGCCGAAACCCAGCGCGGCCAGCGCGTCGATGTATGCGCCGTTCTTGTCCAGCCCTGCGGCAAGGCCGACCGGATTGGGAAAATCGATGCCGAACGCGCGCACCGGCAGATCGGCGGGGGCGCTCGCGACAAGATGCGCGAAGCCGCTGCGCTGGATCACGCCCATGCCCCAGAGTGTCAGGTGGTGGGCGGTTTCGGCGTCCAGCTTGAACAGCAGGGGGCGCAGGGTGTCATACATGCAGCATGCAGCCGGGCGTCGGTGTCAGACCAGCCAGTTCAGGGCCAGCAATCCACCGCCGATGCCGGCGGCCACGAACAACCCGATGCCGCACAGCACCAGGAAAATGCGCAAAAGAATGCGTGCGGCGACGTTGCCGGCACCACGGGATTCGGCGGTTGTATCCATGCTCGTGAAGGATGCGGAAAACCCCGTCATGATCGCATGGATGGCGAGCAAACGGGTAGGGCGCTCAAGGGGCAGTGCCGCTTCAGCCGTTCAAGGACTGGCCGCCATCCACGCACAGCGTCTGCCCGGTGATCCAGCCGGCCAGTGGCGACGCCAGGAACAAGGCGACGTTGGCGATCTCCTCGACGGTGCCGTAGCGGCCGAACGGTATCCTGGCGAGTGTGGCGGCATAAAGTTCGGGATCGTCATGCTTGCGTCGATCCCAGATGCCTTCGGGAAATTCGATGGAACCGGGCGCGATGGCATTGGCGCGGATGCCGTGTTTGGCGATGCGCAAGGCCTGCGAGGTGGTGAAATGACTCAATGCGGCCTTGATGGCGGCGTAGGACGGCCCGCTGGCGCGCGGCGCCAGGGCGGCAATCGAACTGGTGTGCAGGATGCTGGCGTGATCCGATTGTTTCAGCCACGGCATGGCGGCCCGTGAAGCGCGAATCGGCGCCATCAGGTCGACACGGAAATTGGCTTCCCAATCCTCGTCGGCCTCGCGGAAACCGTAGCCGCTGGCATTGTTGACGAGCACGTCGACGCCCCCCAGTGCCTCGGCGGCGGCGGGAATCCAGGCGGCAATGGCATCGGCATCGGCCAGATCGCAGGTGCGCGTGTCGATGTCGAAGCCATCCGATGCCAGTTCGTCGCGCAGATCGGCCAGATGAGCCTCGCCGCGCGAACACACCGAGACGCTGGCGCCGGCACGCGCGAAGGCGCTCGCCATGGCGCGCCCGATGCCCTTGCTGCCGCCGGCAATCACGACGCGGTAGCCGGAAAAATCGAATGACACGTTGGAATGCATGGGAAAATCTTCGTGAGGGTTGCAGCCAATCCCGTCCGGAAAACCCGGGATACGCCCGTCTACGTTACCATCCGGCCGTCCGTGGACGTCATGCCGCACGCTCAATCTGCCCGCCATCCTTTTTTGTAGAATGGTGGCTGAAACCGGGGGTGGGGTGAATGCGTGTCCATTGACGCCGAGATCGTGACGACTGTCAGGATGTGTCGTGCGTTCGCATTGGAAGATCATCGTACCTGGCGCGAGGTCGCTCCGACACTCGTGCTGGTGGCGACTTGCCAGGTCTGCCTGCTGCTGCCGTTGCCGTTGTGGTTTCGCCTGCCTCTGGTTCCGGTGTTTGCGCTGCTTCTTGTGCGCACTTTCGCGTTCTACCACGACATGCTGCATGGCGCGATTTTCCGGGGCTCGCGCAGCGGACGCAACCTGCTGAAGGTGTTCAGCCTGTATTTCCTGTACTCGCCGTCGGTCTGGAAGGCGCGCCACAACGCGCACCACAGGCGGAACTCCATGACGGATGCACGCGAGGTGGATGGCCAGATACCGATGCTGACGCTGGACTGCTGGCGCAATCTTCCCGAATCGAAACGACGTCTGTATCGACGTTTCCGGCATCCGGTGACGGTGGCATTCGGTTATTTCAGCTATTTCATCCTGCCCATCTGCATGTCGATTCGGCGCACGCCGGAAAAACATCGTGACGGCATGGTCTGGCTTCTAGTGCAGCCGCTGGCGGTGCTGGTTCTGACGCTCACCATGGGATGGCTCGCGGCCCTGATCGGGTTTTTCCTGCCGGTGTTTCTGGCCGCGATGCTGGGCTCGTATCTTTTTTATGCGCAGCACAGTTTCGAGGGCGTGCGCTATCAGGCGCGGGCCGACTGGGATTACCACCATGCCGCGTTCAACACGTCCAGCATGTTCGACATGCCGCGCTGGATGCACTGGTTCACCGGGAACATCGGTTATCACCACGTGCACCACGTCAATCCGCGCATTCCCTTTTACCGTCTGCCTGAAGCCATGAATGCCGTGCCGGGCCTGCAGCATCCGTTGCGCACCGAGTGGAGCCTGCATGCGTTGCGCTACATCTTTGGCCACCACATCTGGGACGATGCGCGTCAGGAGCTGATCGGTTACGCCGAGGCTGATGCCCGATGCCTGCGCTGACTCCCACCGGGGCTTCGACGCGGGAGCGCATCCTGCATGACGGCCTTGGCGGGTTGTGCCTGCGTCTGGCCGCGCCGGCGGTGGCCGTTACCGTGTTGCACGGAGCCAACCTGCTGGTCGACATGGTGTGGGCGGGTCATCTGCTCGGCACCGAATCAGTGGCAGCCTTGTCGGTGGTGTACAGCCTCAACCACCTGGTGTTCAGCGTGGAGGCGCTGGTGGCGGTCGGCACCGCCATGGTGCTCAGCCAGGCATTGGGCGCGGATTCGCCGCGGGACGCAAGCCAGGTGTATCGTGCCGCCAGTCTGCTTTGCCTGCTTTTCGGGGCGTCGCTGATCGGACTTGGTTACGCGTGGGCGCCCGACCTGCTGGGGGTGATGGGACTGCATGGTCGCACCCTGACGCTGGGCTGGGAATATTTCGGGCTGTATCTGCTGGGCATGCCGCTGGGCCTGTACGCGTTCGTGTCCAGCGGATTGCTGCAGGGGCATGGCGCGATCGGGCGCATGACCGTGGTGTGGGTGCTCGCGATTGCCCTCAACGCCGCGTTGACGCCTGTCCTGATCGAAGCCGGTTTCGGCATCCGCGGGGCCGCTCTGGGCACGATGGCGGGGCAATGGCTGATCTGCGTCGGCAACTGGCATTTTCTTCGACGCCAACCCGGATTCACCCTGAAACCGCTGGGCGTCGGCCGTCTCGTGCTGCGCCGCGTGCTGGCGATCGGCCAGTCCGGCTTCACCATGCAGCTGGTGTATTTCGTGCAGGCTTTTCTGGTTTTTTCCACCGTCGCGCGTTACGGGGACGTGACCGACATCGCGATCATGGGAGCCACGTATCGACTGGTGCTGCTGGGCGTGTATCTGGCCACCGGCTTCAGCCGCGCCTTGCAGCCCGTGCTTGGCATGAGTGTCGGCGCCGGGCAGTGGCGTCGTGTGCGCAAGGCCTTCGGCGTGTTCAACCTGGGAGCCTTGCTGACCGTGCTGGCTTACTGGCTGCCGCTGATGCTGGCGCCTGCGTTCGCCTTTCATCTGATCGTTCCCGGTCTGGACGTGACGGCGACGCAATTGGGCGAAGCGCGTGTCTATTTCGCGATTATGCCCCTGTTTCCTTTCCTGCTGACCAGCCTGGTGCTGCTGCAGGCCGTGGGGCTGGCTCGCTGGGTCACCTGGCTGGGCGTGATCCGGTTGCTGCTGCTGTTTGTTCCGGCGATCTATGTGTTGCCGCGTGTTCTGGGGCTTCCGGGCGTGTATTGGGCGCTTGCGTGGATGGATGCGGCGCTGTTCGTGCTGGTTCTGGGCCTCGTCTTGCGTCGCCTGTGGCGCATCGTGCGCGCCCCGTCCGTCGAAGCCGTACCGGAGAATGCCTGATGCTGGCGCATTATGTTTTCGTTCCCATGCTGTTGCTGGTGCCCGCCATCGTCGGCGGCGTGCTGCACAGCGTGGTCGTTCGCACGGGCCTGTTGCCCTGGCTTGCCGTGCCCATCCAGCGGCGCTGGTTCGGCGTCAACAAGACGTGGCGCGGACTGGTGGTGATGCCCGTGGGATGCCTGCTCGGCGAATACCTGACCATTGCCCTGGAACACGGCCTGCCGCCCGACATTCGTACCGGTCTGCAAGGTTTGTCGCCGGGGATGCTGGTGGTGTGCGGTCTCAGCCTGGGGCTCGGCTACATGCTGTTCGAATTGCCCAATTCCTTCTTCAAGCGTCGGCTCGGCATTGCCGAGGGCATGCTGTCCGAGAGCAGGCATCTGCGCTGGTGGTTTCTGCTGATGGATCAGGTCGACTCGGTCATCGGGTGTCTCGTGGTGTGCCGGCTGTTTCTCGGCTTCGGCATACCGGTGTTGTTGATGGCCATGCTGCTCGGTGTCGGGGCGCATTTGCTGGTCAATTTCAGTTTGTTTCTCACCGGTATCCGCAGCCGTCCGGTCTGACTCGTGAGGCATCAAAAAAGCAGCCGGCAAATGTGCCGGCTGCTTTTTGTGTCGTCGATGCTTCGCGTTGCCGTCAAATGTCGAACTTGATGCCCTGCGCCAGCGGCAGATCGTCCGAATAATTGATGGTGTTGGTCTGCCGACGCATGTACGCACGCCAGGCGTCGGAACCGGATTCGCGACCGCCGCCGGTGTCCTTTTCGCCGCCGAAGGCGCCGCCGATCTCGGCGCCGGAGGTGCCGATGTTGACGTTGGAAATGCCGCAATCGGAACCTGCCGACGACAGGTACTGCTCGGCCGCCTTGAGGTTCTGCGTGAAGATGGCGCTGGAAAGGCCCTGGGCCACGCCGTTCTGCATGGCGATGGCTTCGTCCAGCGTCTTGAACGGGATCACGTACAGGATCGGCGCGAAGGTCTCGGCCTGCACGATCTCGTCCTCGTTCTTGAGGCCGGTGACGATGGTCGGCAGCACGAAGTTGCCCTTGCGGTCGGCGAGCGCCTCGCCGCCGGTGCGGATGGTGCCGCCGGCAGCCTTGGCCTTCTCGATGGCGGTGAGGTAGGCCTTGACGGCGTCCTCGCTGTTGAGCGGGCCCATCAGGGTTTTCGGGTCTGTCGGGTCGCCGATCTTGCCTTCGACCTGCTTGTAGGCGGCGATCAGCTTGTCGGTCACTTCCTCGGCGATCGACTCGTGCACCAGCAGGCGACGCGTGGAGGTGCAACGCTGGCCGGCAGTGCCGACGGCGCCGAACACGATGGCCGGAATGGCCAGCTTCTGGTCGGCGCTCTCGTCCATGATGATGGCGTTGTTGCCGCCCAGCTCCAGCAGCGACTTGCCGAGACGGCGGGCCACGCATTCGCCGACGTGGCGGCCGACCTTGGTCGAACCGGTGAAGCTCACCAGGCCGATGCGCTTGTCGTCGACGAACTGCTGCGCCAGCTCACTGCCGGCATCCTGGAACAGGAAGAAGATGTCCGGGAAACCGCCAGCCTTGAGCGCCTCGTTGCAGATCTTCATCGTGGCGATGGAAGTCAGCGGTGCCTTCGGCGAGGGCTTCCAGATGCAGATGTCGCCGCAGGCGGCGGCCAGCATGGCGTTCCAGGCCCACACGGCGACCGGGAAATTGAAGGCGCTGATGATGCCGACCAGGCCGAGCGGATGGTACTGCTCGTACATGCGGTGGCCGGGGCGCTCCGAATGCATGGTGTAGCCGTGCAGCATGCGGCTCTGGCCGACCGCGAAATCGGCGATGTCGATCATTTCCTGCACTTCGCCATCGCCCTCGGGCTTGATCTTGCCCATTTCCAGCGACACCAGCGAGCCCAGCGCATCCTTGTGCTTGCGCAGGGCCTCGCCGCACAGGCGCACGGCTTCGCCACGCACCGGCGCGGGCGTGCTGCGCCACGCCTTGAAGGCTTCCTGCGCGCGCTTGACGATGGTCTCGTAGTCGGCGGCGGAAGAGGCATGCACCTTGGCGATCACTTCGCCGGTAGCCGGATTCTTCGGTTCCAGGGTGCCGGCGTCGGAGGTCTTGGACCACTCGCCGTTGCCGAGGTAAGTGCCTGAATTGATGTCGGAAAGGCCGAGGGCCTTGAGGATATCGTGGGACATGAAGGCTCCTGCATGGAATGCGCGGATGACGTTCCGCGCAAAACGGACAGTCTAACAGATGCCGTCATGGCGTTCTTTCATGAGCCGTCAACCGGCTGTTCCCTTCATCCCCTCGCCACTCGTCCCTCGCCACTAAAAATTGGCGACCCCGACAGGATTCGAACCTGTGACCTGCCGCTTAGGAGGCGGCTGTTCTATCCAGCTGAACTACGGGGCCGTGAACCTCTCATTTTGGCATGAATGGCAACCTCTGTCGCTGCGCCCGATGGTTGCCGTGAATCTCGTCGCTGGTGCTAGCATGCGATTTTGCCGTTTGGTCGGGAGCCTGTCATGCATGTGGAAACCAAGTTGCCCAAGGTGGGAACCACCATTTTCAGCGTGATGAGCCAGCTGGCGGTGGAACACAAGGCAGTCAACCTGGGCCAGGGGTTTCCCGATTTCGAACCGCCGGAAGCCTTGCGCAATGCCGTCACGCGGGCCATGGCCACCGGCCAGAACCAGTATGCGCCCGGCATCGGCATGGGGCCGTTGCGCGAGCAGATCGCGCTCAAGACCGAACGCATGTACGGGCGTCGCGTCAGCGCCGATACCGAGGTCACGGTGACTTCCGGCGCCACCGAGGCCATCTTTGCGGCCATTGCCGCCGTGGTGCGTGCGGGTGACGAGGTGATCGTGTTCGACCCGGCCTACGATTGCTACGAACCGGCCATCGACCTGCAGGGCGCGCGCGCCGTGCATGTGCCGCTGACCCTGCCGGATTTTCATGTGGATTGGCAACGGGTACGCGACGCGGTGACGCCGCGCACGCGCATGATCCTGGTCAACACGCCGCACAATCCCAGCGGCGCCGTGTTTTCGTCCGCGGATCTGGACGCGCTGGCCGACATCGTGCGCGACACCGACATCGTGGTGCTCTCCGACGAGGTCTACCAGCACATCGTCTACGACGGCGCCGAGCACCAGAGCATGCTGCGTCACGACGAGCTGGCCGAGCGCAGTTTCGTGGTGGGCTCCTTCGGCAAGACCTGGCACTGCACCGGCTGGAAGGTGGGCTATTGCGTGGCGGCGAAGGCGCTCTCGGCGGAATTCCGCAAGGTGCATCAATACCTCACCTTCTGCACCTTTCGCCCGGCCCAGGTCGCATTGGCCGAGGTGCTGGAAAAGCATGCCGAGCATTACCTCGGTCTGCCCGCGTTCTACCAGTCCAAGCGGGATTATTTTCGCGACCTGCTGAAGGAATCGCGCCTCACGTTGCTGGATGTGCCGGGCGGCTACTTCCAGCTGGTGGATTACTCGGCCATCCGCGATGTCGACGACATCAATTTCAGCGAATGGCTGGTGCGCGAGGCCGGCGTGGCCGGCATTCCGCTGTCGCCGTTCTATGAAACCCCGCCGGCCTCGCGTCTGCTGCGCCTGTGTTTCGCCAAGAGTGACGCGACCATGCAGGCGGGCGCCGAGCGCCTGTGCCAACTGTGAGTACGACGACCATGCAGAATTTGCGCGTTTCGCTGGTGCAGGGCGATACCCGTTGGCACGATCCCGAAGGCAATCGCGATTATTACGGCGGCCTGATCGAACCGCTGGCCGGGCAGACCGATCTCGTGGTGTTGCCGGAAACCTTCACCAGCGGGTTTTCCAACGAGGCCATCGCGCACGCCGAGGACATGCACGGCCCGACCGTGGACTGGCTGCTGGAAACCTCGCGTCGGCTGGATGCGGCCATCACCGGCAGCGTGCAGTTGCGTGCCGACGGAGCGCAGGGCGAGGGCGTGTACAACCGCTTGCTGTTCGTGACGCCCGAAGGCGACGTGCATCATTACGACAAGCGTCACCTGTTCCGTTACGCCAACGAGCATGAGCGCTACGCCGCCGGCAACGCGCAACTGGTCGTGACCTGGCGTGGTTGGCGCATCATGCCGTTGGTCTGCTACGACCTGCGCTTTCCGGTGTGGATTCGCAACCGTCACGACGATGATGCCGCAGGCGGCATGGCGTACGACTTGCTGCTGTTTGTCGCCAACTGGCCGACGCCGCGGCGGACGGCTTGGCGCACGCTGCTGCGCGCCCGCGCCATCGAGAATCTGGCTTGTTGCGTCGGCGTCAATCGCGTCGGCACCGACGGCAACGGCCATGCGTATTCGGGTGACAGCGCCGCACTCGACCCGTTGGGCGAGGCGCTGGTCGATCTGGGCGCGCGGGAGCAGGTGGTGACGGTCACGCTGGATGCGCAACAACTGCTCGAACATCGGCGGCATTTCCCGGCCTGGATGGATGCCGACGCCTTCGAGCTCGGCAATTGACCGATGGCCGCAGGGTGGGCTTTGGTCCACCGTGCCAGCTTTGAGTCGTCGTGTGACGTCTCATTGGATTGGCTTGCAGGACAGCTGCATGCCCATCATTCCGGTGAAAGCCGGAATCCATTGTGTCCTTGCCGCAAGCTCGAAAATGGATTCCGGCTTTCGCCGGAATGACGTGGGGATGGTTGACGCTCTTCCCGAGTCCCGAGTCCCGAGTCCCGAGTCCCGGATCCCGGGTCCCGGGTCCCGGATCCCGTCAAAGGATATCCAACACCGCTTCTGGCGGACGGCCCAGCGAGGCCTTGCCGTTGGCCAGCACGATGGGGCGCTGGATCAGGCGCGGATGCTCGACCATGGCATCGATCAACTGCTTGCGCGTGAGGCTGTTGTCGGACAGGTTGAGTTCGGTGTATTCGGCTTCGGTGGGGCGCATCAGCTGGCGCGGCTCCAGCTTCAGCAGGCGCAGGATGCGATCGAGCTCGTCGGCATCCGGCGGAGTGTCCAGATACTTGATGACTTCCGGTTCGATGCCGCGTTCGGCAAGCAGTTCCAGGGTGGCGCGGGATTTGGAGCAGCGGGGATTGTGATAGATGCGTACGGCACTCACGTGTGGATTCTCCTTGGAAGCGTCGAACAGCCCTGCCTGAAACGGCATCCCGTCGAGACGCCTTGGTGTGTCGAAATATGGGAGGGTAGAGCAGGATTTTTACGAATGACCGCCGCGGCGCGGTCCGCCACCCCGACGCGGACCGCCGCCCTTGCCGGAGCGATTGCCGCCGGGCTTGCCGCGGCCGCCCTTGTTGCGGTTCTCGCCGGCGAACCAGGTGCGCACCGAGGGCAGTTCCTGTCCCGGCGCCACGCTGCGCTTTTTCTTGCGCTTGTTGTGCGGCTTGGGCTTGTCCGGCAGCGCCACGTTGCCGTTGACGTCGCCGTGCGGGCGGCGCTTGCGGCGGCCTCCGCGGGGCGGCGTATCGTCACGGATGCGGTCGAAGGCCGTCAGTTCGCGGGCCTCGTTCTGGTAGGCGCCTGTCCATGCTTTCGGGTTGTTGCGCTGGTCGGGCTTGAATTCGGTGATGTTGCGCGGGGCGCGGCGCTGGCGCAGTACCGGCGACAGGGTCAGTGCCGGTTGCGGATCGCTCAGCTTGGCCTTGCGGCGCAGTTCGCGGATGGCCTCGGCATCCAGCGACTCGGACTGGCCGCGGCGCAGATTGCGGGGCAGTTCGATGCTGCCGTAGCGGATGCGCTTGAGGCGGCTGACCAGGAACCCCTGTGAATCCCACAGCCGGCGCACTTCGCGGTTGCGGCCTTCGCCGATGGTGACGCGGAACCAACTGTGGCTGGCGCCCTGGCTGATGACGGCAATGTCGTCGAAACGGGCGGGGCCGTCTTCCAGTTGCACGCCGGCCTTGAGTTTTTCCAGCACCTCGGACGGCACTTCGCCATGTACGCGGCACAGGTATTCGCGTTCGATACCGGTGCCCGGGTGCATCAGCGCGTTGGCCAGGTCGCCGTCGGTAGTCAGCAGCAGCAGGCCGGTGGTGTTGATGTCCAGACGGCCCACAGCGATCCAGCGCGCGCCCTTCACCTGGGGCAGCTGCTCGAACACGGTGGGACGATCCTCGGTGTCGTCGCGCGTGACCAGGATGCCTTCGGGCTTGTTGTAGATGAGCACTTCGGCGTTTTCGCGCGTGTCGGTGGCGACCACGAACTGGTGGTTGTCGATGACCACGCGGTCGCCGGTGCTGACGCTGGAGCCGACCTGGGCCACTTCGCCGTTGACGATGATCTCGCCGTTGGCGATGCGCTGCTCCAGCATCCGGCGCGAGCCTTGTCCGGCATTGGCCAGCACCTTGTGCAGACGCTCTTCCAGTGCGGGGGAGCGGCTGGCGGCGCTGTCGTGCTTGAGGGAAAGTACGGAACGATGTTGCGCACTCATGCGCGATCCTCCTCGGGATTTTCCTGTTCGGCCAGGGACACGTCGGTGTCCGTGGCAACGGCCATGTCGGCCTCGTCGATGTCGGGAGATGTGTCGGAGACGGCTTCCGCGTCGGGCGCGTCGACATCCGTCGCCGCTTCCGACGATGCGTCGGCTGCCGGCGGCGGACCGACCTGGGCCGATCCGTCCTCGAAGGCGAGCTGCGGATCCAGCGCGTCGAGGTTGAGAATGTCGGCCAGCGGCGGCAGCTCGTCGAGCGATTTCAGGTTGAAATAATCGAGGAACGTGCGCGTGGTGCCGAACAGCGCCGGGCGGCCGGGAGCGTCGCGGTGGCCAACCACGCGAATCCATTCACGCTCTTCCAGTGTCTTGATGATGTGGCTGGAAACGGTGACGCCGCGCACCTGCTCGATTTCGCCGCGGGTGATGGGCTGGCGGTAGGCGACCAGCGCCAGGGTTTCCAGGAGGGCGCGGGAATAGCGGCTCGGGCGCTCGGTCCACATGCGCGCCACCCACGGGTGGATTTCCTGGCGCACCTGGAAGCGAAAGCCGCTGGCCACCTCGACCAGTTCGATGCCGCGTTCGCTGCAATCCTCGCCCAGCGACTCCAGTGCACTGGCCAACTGCTCGTGGTTGACCGGCACGTCCTGGTTGTCGGTATTGAACAGCGCTTCCAGCTGCGGCATCGACATGGGCTGGTGGGAGGCAAGCAGGGCGGCCTCGATGATTTTCTTGATCTGTGTGGTGTCCATCTCAGTGCTCGTGTGCGGACGCGCTGCCGGTCTTGACGTAGATGGCGGCGAGAGGGGCTTCCTGGACGATCTCGACAAGCATTTCCTTGGCCAGTTCGAGCATGGCAAGGAAGCTCACGACGACGCCAAGGCGGCCTTCCTCGGGCGTGAACAGGCTCTCGAAGCGGTGGAACTGGCCGTCTTCGAGCCGGGTGAGCAGTTCGCTCATGCGCTGGCGCACGCTCAACGGTTCGCGCTGCACGGCGTGCCGGGTGAAAAGCTCGGCGCGCTGCAGCACGTCCTTGAGTGCCAGCAGCATCTCGCGCATGTCCACCGGCGGCGGCAGGCGGATCACGTTGCGGTCGGCGACGTGGGCCTGCGCCACGGTGAAATCGCGTTCGGCGCGCGGCAGTTCGTCGATGTCCTCGGCGGCCTTCTTGTAGCGTTCGTACTCCTGCAGGCGGCGCACCAGTTCGGCGCGCGGATCCTCTTCGACGCCTTCCTCGGACGGCGGGCGGGGCAGCAGCAGCCGCGACTTGATCTCGGCCAGGATGGCGGCCATCAACAGGTATTCGGCGGCCAGCTCCAGGCGCATCACGTCGCGCATCATGTCGATGTAGGCCATGTACTGGCGCGTGATCTCGGCGATGGGGATGTCCAGGATGTCGATGTTCTGACGCCGGATCAGGTACAGCAGCAGGTCCAGCGGCCCCTCGAAGGCCTCCAGGATGACTTCCAGCGCATCCGGCGGAATGTACAGATCCTGCGGCATTTCCAGCACCGGCTGGCCACGCACGACCGCCAGCGGCATTTCCTGCTGCTGGGGAACCGGTACAAACATGCCTTGCGACGCGTCGGGCGCGTTCGACTCAACTGGTTCGGTGCTCATCTGAGCGTGTCGACCCTTGTT
>DASSTF010000027.1:0-5798 GCA_035708045.1 Rhodanobacteraceae bacterium
ATCCACGCACGATTTCGCCAGCGTGCGTCAACTGGCGTCCAGCGACATGGCCATCGTGGATGCGCTGATCCGTCGGCGCCTGGCATCGCACGTGGTGTTGATCAACCAGATTGCCGCGCACATCATCGACGGCGGCGGCAAACGGCTGCGCCCGATCCTGCACGTGCTGGCCGCGCGCGCCGCCGGCTACGAAGGCCAGGCGCACACGCAACTGGCGGCGGTGATCGAGTTCATCCATACCTCGACGTTGCTGCATGACGACGTGGTGGACGAGTCCGATCTGCGGCGCGGGCGCCAGACCGCCAACGCGATGTGGGGCAACGCCGCCAGCGTGCTGGTCGGCGACTTTCTGTATTCGCGCTCGTTCCAGATGATGGTCGAGCTCGACGACATGCGCGTCATGCGCGTACTGGCCGACACCACCAACACCATCGCCGAGGGCGAGGTGCTGCAGTTGCTCAACATCGGCAATCCGGACGTGGATGAAACGGCGTATCTGCGCGTCATTGAACGCAAAACCGCGGTGCTGTTTGCCGCCGCCACGCAATTGGGCGGCGTGCTCGCCAATCTGCCGGAATCGCAGGTGCAATCGCTGCGCCATTACGGCATGCAGCTCGGCTACGCCTTCCAGATCGCCGACGACCTGCTCGATTACATTTCCGACGCCGGCACCCTGGGCAAGAACATCGGCGACGACCTCGCCGAGGGCAAACCGACACTGCCCTTGATCTACGCCATGGAAAAGGCGTCTTCCGCGCAGATGCGCTCCATGCGTCAGACCATCGAACATGGCGGTCGCGATTCGCTGCAGGAAGTGATCGGCTTCATCCACGAATCCGGCGCCCTCGACCGCACCCGCCAGCTGGCCCTTACCCACGCCAACGCCGCGCACAACGCCCTGGCCGATCTGCCTGAATCCGAATGGCGCGATGCTTTGGCGACGTTGGCGGATTACGCGGTGGAACGCACCTGCTGAGCCAGCGGATCGGTCGCACCCGTTGCCTCAAATCATCGCAAGAAAAACTCAGATACCAGCCGCGTGCTGCATGAGCCGCTTTTTCACCGGGCCAAAACGATTCATCGCCGTCATGCCAAGGCTGCGCACGGATGCCATGGCGGGAGTGCGCCAGGCAAACATGCGCTGCAGCGCGTCGAATGCGCGGCCATCCAGCGTGTCGGCGCTGCGCCGGCGTCGTGCATAGCGTTGCAGGACATGGTCGGCGCCCACGTCGCGACCGGCATCGTGGGCATTCCGCAGCACGTCGCGCAACTCGGCGACGTCGCGCAGGCCCAGGTTGACGCCTTGTCCGGCCAACGGGTGCACCACGTGCGCGGCATCGCCGAGCAATACCAGGCGGCCTGACCGATATTCCGAAGCCAGCTGCAGTTTCAGTGGGAAGGCCGCACGCGGCGTGGTGGCGGTCACACGACCCAGACGAAAGTCGCTGGCCACACCCACGGCTTCACAAAAAGCGGCATCGTCCATCGACAACACGCGCTGGGCTTCGCTTTCGGGGAGCGTCCAGACCACGGAGCTGCGGCCATCGGTGAGCGGCAACAGGGCGATCGGGCCGCCCTGCAGGAAACGTTGCCAGGCGGTGTCCTCGTGGCTGCGTTCGGTGGCAACGTGGGCCACGACTGCGCGCTGCCCGTAGGCGTGCCCCCGCGTGGTGATGCCGGCCCATTCGCGCAACGGCGAGGTCGCGCCGTCGGCGGCTACCAATACTTTCGCGTCCAGTCCCGTGCCGTCTTCCAGCGACACGTGCACATGGTCGTCGAGGTTTTCGAATGCATTCACCTTGGCCGGGCACAGGCGACGCACTCCGGCGGCCTGCGCCTTCTGCCACAACCGGTATTGCAACAACCGGTTTTCGACGATCCAGCCGAGGCTGTCGCCCTGCACGTCGGCGCTGTCGAAATCCAGCGCCGCGCCGCTTTCGGCGTCCCACACGTGCATGCGGGTGTAGGCGTGGGCGCGCGCGGTTCGTATCGTTTGCCACAGGCCCAGTTCGTCCAGCAGCGATGCCGACGACGGCGCCAGCGCCACGACGCGCAGATCCACTTCGTCCTCCGCCTGCCAGGGGCGCGGCTCCCGCGCCTCCACCAGCACCACGTCCATGCCGGCATGCGCCAGTGCCAGTGCCGCCGCGGCGCCGACCATGCCACCACCCACCACGATCGCGTCG
The DNA here is from genome assembly GCA_035708045.1 of Rhodanobacteraceae bacterium. Lineage (GTDB taxonomy): Bacteria > Pseudomonadota > Gammaproteobacteria > Xanthomonadales > Rhodanobacteraceae > Oleiagrimonas. The sequence continues at coordinate 2,187 of DASSTF010000027.1, forward strand.
GTCATGCGACGCCGACGGCGGGGGGTGCGCGTGGCCGGTGCGGGTGACGAATCGCCTTGGCGGGTCATGGTCGTTTCTCCAGCACGTCGCGCGGCGGCTGTCCGCGGAAACCCATGCCGCGCCGGGCCATGGCGTGGCGCAATGGCGGCAGGCGGTCGAAGGCCAGCAGGCCCAGGGTGCGCAGCGGCGCCAGCCAGGGTTGTTCCAGGCAGGCCAGCCGGATCAAGCCGTGGCTCATGGCCATGACGCCCTCGCGATCCGGTGCGCGGCGGGCGGCATAGGTGTCCAACAGATCCGGGTTGCCAGGATCATCCGCTCCGGCCACCAGTTCGGCCAGAGTCAGGGCATCGCGCAAACCCAGATTGAAGCCCTGCGCGCCGACGGGATGCACGGTTTGCGCGGCGTTGCCGACCAGCACGGCGCGCGGCGCCGTCAGGGCCTGTGCCGCGATCCGCTGGATGGCATGCCGGAAACGCCGGCCGGATCGGGTCAGGTGACCCAGACGCCAGCCGAAACGTTGCTGGGCCAGGGCCAGGAAATCGTCGGCGGACAGCGCGGCCACGGCGTCGGCCTGGTCGGAAGCCACCGTCAGCACCAGTCCCGCCTGACCACCGGCCAACGGCAACAGGGCGATGGGGCCGGCATCGGCGAAACGCTCGAACGCGCGGCCATCGGGCGCCCGTTCCGGCGTCACGGTGGCGACAAAAAGCGTCTGTTCATAGTCGTACGTGTCGGCGGCGATGCCCAACTGCTCGCGCACCATGGAGTGGCTGCCGTCGGCGCCGACCAGCAGGCGGGTGTGGACTTCACGCTCCTGGCCGTTCTCGCTGATGCGCACGCACCAGCCGTCGGCTTCGCGGATCACCGTTTCCACCTTTGCGGGCGCATGCCGCACCAGTTGCGTGCATGCCTGCAGACGTGCCGTCAGCGCCGCGCCGAGTTGGCTTGCGGGCAACGTCCAGCCCAATGCCTCCACGCCGAAACGCTCGGCCGACAGCCTTGTGGCGCCGAATTCGCCGGCGCGGCTGACATGAATGTGCCGGATCGGTGTGGCGTGAGCGTCTGCATTCGACCACACACCAAGTGCGCGCAGGCCGTTGACGCTGGCGCGCGCCAGGGCCAGGTTGCGCTCGTCGTGGCGCGGTTGCGCGTCGGCCCTGGGCACGCTGGCCTCGACCATGGTCGCACGGCAGCCGGCGGCATCCAGGGCGATCGCCAGGCTGGCGCCGACCAGACCGCCGCCCACGATGAGAATGTCGGTATGTTCGTCCATGTGGCCGATCATACAGCCGTGCCGCTTGATGCATATCAAGCGTGTCCGCAGTCATGCCCGGTACGCTGCATGTGCGGTATCCTGTGATTTGATATTCCCTGCCATGTCGATGGAATCTTTCATGCGCCCCATGTCTTCTTCTGCATCCCAGACTTTCACCCCGCGCCTGCTGGTGCTGACCGGCCTGATCGCGTTCGCCGTCGCCTTCCGGCTGCTGGTGCATTTCCAGCCCGGCATGCTGCCGTACAACTTCACGCCGGTGGCAGCCATCGCGCTGTTCGGCGGCGCGTATTTCCGCCATCGGGCGCTGGCCTTCATCGTGCCGCTGGGCGCGATGCTCCTGTCCGACATGGTGATCGGTCTGGGCACCATGAGCCCGCTGGTGTACCTGTGCTTCGCGGCCATGGTGCTGGTCGGCATGGGCGTGCTGCGCGGCCGTGCCGGCGCGCTGCGCGTGGGGCTGACCGCTGCCGGCAGCGCCACCGGTTTCTTCCTGATCACCAACTTCTTCGTGTGGCTGGGTTCGGGCATGTACGCGATGACGGCATCGGGCCTGGCCACCTGCTACGTCGCCGGTCTGCCGTTCTATACCTTCGGCTCGCTGCCCGGCACGTTGCTGTGGAGCGGTGTGCTGTTCGGCGGCTTCGCGCTGCTGTCGCGCCGTTATCCGGCGCTGCGCTTCGCGCCGGCCGCGGCCTGACGGCACAACGTGGGCAACCGCCTTTCCAAAATCTATACGCGTACCGGCGATGACGGCACGACCGGCCTCGGCGACGGTTCGCGCGTGGCCAAGGATTCGCCGCGCGTCACCGCCTACGGCACCACCGACGAGCTCAACAGCGCCATCGGCATGGTACTGGCCTCTCCCGATGTGCCGGACGACGTGCGCGAGACGCTGACCCAGGTCCAGCACGACCTGTTCGACCTGGGTGGCGAGCTGTGCATTCCGGGCATGGAAATGATCCATGACGCCGACGTCGAGCGCCTGGAACAGACGCTGGACCGCTTCAACGCCGACCTTCCGATGCTCAAGGAATTCATCCTGCCCGGCGGCGGCATGGCGGCGGCCAACTGCCACCTGGCGCGCACGGTCTGCCGCCGCGCCGAGCGTGCGGTGGTGACGCTGGCGCGCGAGGAAGACGTGCGTCCGCAGGTCACGCATTATCTCAACCGTCTGTCGGATCTGCTGTTCGTGCTGGCCCGCGTGCTGGCCCGCGCCAGTGGCCACGGCGAAGTGCTGTGGCAGCACGAGCGGCGCAAGAAACCGCAGGCCTGAGCTATCCGTGCTGCGCCTGTACACGCACCCCGCCTGCCTGGAACACGATCCCGGCGCCGGCCACCCTGAATCGCCGGCACGCTTGCGTGCGGTGCTGGAAGAGCTGGATCGCGACCGTTTCGCGGCGCTGGACCGCGTCGAGGCGCCGCGCGCCACGCGCGAGCAACTCGAACGCGTGCACGCCCCGGCGCACCTCGAGCGCATTCTCGACGCCGCGCCATCCGACGGCCTGCTGCGGCTGGACGAAGACACATTGATGTCGCCCGGTTCCGCCGAAGCCGCCCTGTGCGCCGCCGGCGCCGCCGTGGCCGCCGTCGACGATGTCATGCGCGGCCCCGTCACGCGCGCCTTCTGCGCCGTGCGCCCGCCCGGCCATCACGCCACGCGCGATACTGCGATGGGCTTCTGCCTGTTCAACAACGTGGCCGTGGCGGCGGCGCATGCGCTGGCCGTGCACCGGCTCAAGCGCGTCGCCATTGTCGATTTCGACGTGCACCACGGCAATGGCACGCAGGACATTTTCGCCGCCGAACCGCGCGTCATGTACGTTTCCAGTCACCAGATGCCGCTCTACCCCGATTCCGGCGCGACCGAGGAAACCGGCTGCGGCAACGTGGTCAATGCACCCTTGCCGCCGCATGCGGGGTCGGCGGATTTTCGCGGCACATGGCACGACGTGCTGCTGCCCCGGCTGCATGCCTTCCGGCCACAGCTGCTGCTGGTGTCGGCGGGATTCGACGCACACCGACTCGATCCCTTGGCCGACCTGGAACTGGACACTGCCGACTATGCCTGGGTCACGCAAAAACTGGTCGATCTGGCTTGCGCACATGCCGGCAGGCGCATCGTCTCCTGCCTGGAAGGCGGCTACGACCTGGCCGCCCTGCGCGCCGGCGTGGCTGCGCACGTCGCCGAATTGTTGCAGGATTGAGGCCCACCATCTGCCCGTCACATGGGCTTTCTGCTAGCGTAGGGAAGTTCTGGTTGAATGACCGCATGCTTGAATCGGACGAGTAGGGCGGGCATTGCCCGCCATGGAAGCATCATGGAAACGCCGGCCATA
>DASSTF010000028.1:0-5338 GCA_035708045.1 Rhodanobacteraceae bacterium
CCCACGTGCCGAACGTGCGGTGCGTGACCTGCTCAGGCGCCGCTTTTATTTCGTACGGCAGAGCGTGGGCGTGCTGCAATCGGTGCAATCGGCCTGGGCCCGGCATACGGGGCAATCCCTCTCGGCCAATGCTTTCCGGCAACTGACTGGCGAAGCCATCGAGCAAGCTTTCCCCGACCCCTGTGTACGCTTATCGGTACTGGCCCAGTTGAGTGTCTGGCGAAGTGTCGAAGAGCAGGTTCAGCAGGTGGAAAAATGGGTTCTCGCTGCGCACCCGCGTCAAGGTGAACGTGTGGCCCCGTGCACGACGCCCGGGGTCGGGCGCATTCTGGGATTGACCATCACGCTGGAAACCGGTGAGCTCAGTCGTTTTGCCAGCGTGGGCGATTACGTTTCCTACGCACGCCTAGTCAAAAGCGAGCGTATCTCCAACGGCAAGAAGAAGGGCCAAGGCAACCGCAAGTGTGGCAACAAGTATCTGGCTTGGGCGTGGATCGAGGCCGCCAACTTCGCCTTACGCTACAGCCCACCGATCCAGTCCTGGTATCAACGCAAGGCTGCCAAGCGGCACAAGATCATCGCGATCAAGGCGGTCGCGCACAAGTTGGCACGCGCGGGCTACTACCTCATGCGTGACGGGGGCACGTTCGATGTCCAACGCGCCTTCAGTTAACGTTTCATGTTGGCGGCGACAGGCCGGGAAAGGGGTTGGACGCGAGCCCTGAAATCTGAATGGTCGTCGCCGCCGACACCCGGTTTGGGGAGACCGCCCATCGACCGAGCCACGCAAGGGTTGATCCGCCTTATGCGAGATCGTGCACCTGTGCGCCGCGTCTGCGGCCACATGGACGGAACCGATGGCAACCGACGAGTGTTTGGGAGCGCAAGCTCAAGGGCGCGAGAGCGTCTAGATCCAGAACGGTGACTGGCGCGGAATCCTTCGTAGCCCACCGAAAACATCGCGGCGACGGCAGCTCCACTCCGGGTGTCTTGTCGATTCCCTGCACAGGCGGGACGGGCAACTGCGCGGCAGTTGACACGAGCGGCGAAATGGTGACCCTACGCGTTCGTTGATGCCATTGATTGCGACATCAGGCAATGCGGGAATATTCCATCCAAGGTGGTATACAAAACCGGCCCCAGTCATGCGCACCCGCAATCCATCACCCATCTCCTGCACATGAGCCTCGACCCTCAAGCAAGCGCCCTTGCTACTTGCTCCTCGTCACTCATCCCCCAAAAACTCAGCACTCGATGACATTCACCGCCAACCCGCCGCGCGACGTCTCCTTGTACTTGTCCTTCATGTCGCGCCCGGTGTCGCGCATGGTCTTGATGACCTTGTCCAGGGACACGCGGTGTTTGCCGTCGTTCTTGAGGGCCATGCGGCTGGCGTTGATGGCCTTGACCGAACCCATGGCGTTGCGCTCGATGCAGGGGATCTGCACCAGGCCGCCGATGGGGTCGCAGGTGAGGCCGAGGTTGTGTTCCATGCCGATCTCGGCGGCATTTTCGACCTGGCGCACATTGCCGCCGAGTGCGGCGGTGAGGCCGCCGGCGGCCATCGAGCAGGCTACGCCGACTTCGCCCTGGCAGCCGACTTCGGCGCCGGAGATGGAAGCGTTTTCCTTGTACAGGATGCCGATGGCGCCTGCCGTGAGCAGGAATTCGAGGATGCCGTTTTCGTCCGAGCGCGGGCAGAAGCGGTCGTAGTAGTGCAGCACGGCCGGCACGATGCCGGCGGCGCCGTTGGTCGGCGCGGTCACCACGCGGCCGCCGGCGGCGTTTTCCTCGTTGACGGCCAGGGCGTACAGGTTGACCCAGTCGAGGATGGTCAGCGGATCCTTGAGCGAGCTTTCCGGCTTGTCGCGCAGTTCATTGGCCATGGCTGGCGCGCGTCGCTTGACGTGCAGGCCGCCGGGCAGTTCGCCGGGCGAGCGCAGGCCGCGCGCGACGCAATCCTGCATGGCCTGCCAGATGGTCAGCAGTCCTTCCCGGATGTCCGCCTCGCTGCGCCAGGCCTGTTCATTGGCCATCATTACCTGGGCGATGGTGAGGTTTTCGCGCTCGCAGGTGGCAAGCAGCTCGTCGCCGCTGGAAAACGGGTAACGCACGTCGGTGGTGTCGGCGACGATGCGGTCGGCCGCGGCCTCGTCCGGATTGACCACGAAGCCGCCGCCGACCGAGTAGTAGTCGCGCGTGGCCAGTTCGTTGTCGTCGGCATCGAAGGCGGAAAAGCGCATGCCGTTGACGTGGTAGGGCAGCTTCTGGCGCTTGTTGAACACCAGGTCGCGTTTTTCGTCGAAGGCGATGGCGTGCTTGCCGCCGAGGTTGATGCGCTTGTTGCCGCGGATACGTTCCAGGATGCCGGGGATGGCGTCGGGATCGACCGTGTCCGGCCAGTGGTCCTCGAAGCCGAGCAGTACGGCCTTGTCGGTGCCGTGTCCGCGCCCGGTCAAGGCCAGCGAGCCGAACAATTCGCAGCGTACGCGTGCGACCTTGTCCAGCAGGCCTTTTTCATCCAGCCAGTTTTCGGTGAAGCGCGCGGCGGCGCGCATCGGCCCCACGGTGTGCGAGGACGACGGCCCGATGCCGATTTTCAACAGGTCGAAAATGCTGACTGCCATGGCGAGACGCTGATCAGTGTGAAACACCGTATTCTACGCGTGTGCCGTGCCACTACCCAAGCTTCCCAATGCCCCGTTTGACCCTTTTTCAGCGAGACGATTGCCACTTGTGCGACATGGCCCTGGAGATCATGGCCATGGCCCGCGCTCCCGATTTCGACAGCCTGTGGGTGGATGACGATCAGGCGCTGGAGGATCGCTACGGCACACGCGTGCCGGTGTTGCGCGACGAGGGTTCCGGACGCGAACTGGATTGGCCGTTCGACGTGGCGACGGTGCGGGATTTTTTGCGGCATGCCGCTGACGAAGCGACAAACGCGTAGGGTGGGCGTCAGTGCAAGAGCAGATGCGCGCGGATGTGGATCTGCTTGCTGATGCCATTCCAGTCGTCGCTGGCGCCGAGCTTCCAACTCAGCCGTGACACGTCGCTCGAAACGTTCAAAGTGGCGCCGTTCCGGCCCGGCTTGAAATCGACCTTGAGATCGACCGGTTGACTGATGCCGCGCAAGGTCAGCGTGCCATGGGCGATCACCTGGCCGTCGGCGCTCTTGCTGAACGACTGTGTCACGAAGTGCGCCTTCGGGTATTGGGAGACGGCGAAGAAGTCGCTGCCGGTCAGGGTCTGGTCGCGCTCGGCGCTCTGCGTGTCCACGCTGGCCAGATCAACCTGGACATCGAAACACGCCGTGGACGGATCCGCCGGATCGAACGCGATGCTGGCGGTGAAATGCTTGAACTGGCCGTGGAAGGCCTGGCCCTGAAAGCTGCCATCGAAACCGAGTTTGCTGTGGGCCTGATCCACCTGCCAGGTTTTGCCCATGGCCACGGCGGGGATGCACAGAAGAAGCAGGATCAGCAGGCGTTTCATGACGACGAATCTCCGGAGCGAAGGCGGCCCCATGGCAACATGCGGCGCAGCACGTTGTCACGGTCGATGAAGTGATGCTTGAGCGCCGCGGCCACGTGCCCGACGACGACGGCGACCAGGAGCCAGAACAGGAAGTGATGCAGCGACCGCGTGAAGTCGGCCCAGTCGGGCGCCGGCCCGCCGGTCAGGCTGGGCATGGTGATCGCGTCCCACCAATGCAGCGGGCGCAGCGCCGTGGCTGAATCGAACAGCCAGCCGCTCAACGGCACGGCGAAAATCAGCACATACAAAAGCCAGTGCGTGGCGTGGGCGATGCGCCGCTGCCAGTTCGGCATGCCGGGCGGGTCTTGTGGCCGCCGGTCGAATGCGCGCCAGGCCAGGCGCAGCACGGCCAGGGCCAGGATGGTCAGGCCGATCGACTTGTGCAGGTTGTAGATGGCGAACACGCTGGGCCGCCTGGGCAGGTTGACCATGGTCAGGCCGATCGCGGCCTGGGTCAGGATCAGCAGCATGATGATCCAGTGGAAGGCGGCGGCCAGCGCGCCCCAGCGGTCGGCATTACTTCGGAGCGGCATCGGTATGAACCTGCGGGTGACGTTGCCGATAATGCTGTCTGGCATCGGAATCGGCAATGGCTTCGATTTCCAGTCGGATCGATACCTTGTGGCCGACGGATCCGGCAAAGCGGCGCATGCCGAAGGCATCGCGTATCACGATGGCACGCCCGGAGAAACCGGCGACGCGATGCATGCCGAAGATGGTGGCGCCGACCCGGTTGATCGTGAATGAAATATTGACCATGCGCGTGACACCGCGCAGGGTCAGCTCGCCATGCAGGATGCCGCTGCGTTCACCGGTTTTCGTGACGGAAGTGCTTTTGAAATGCGCCAGACGACCCTGCGCAGCGTCCAGAAAATCGCGTCCGCGCACCGCGCGGTTCCATTCGGCATCGCCCATGTCCGCGCTGCCGAGGTCGATGTCCAGTTCGGTGGTGGCATGCTCGACGTCGTCCGGGTCGAAACGCAGCCAGCCGCCGGCGATGTGCAGCCGGCCCATCGGCATCGAATAGCCGTTGTGGCTGACGCTGAAAAAGATCTGGCTGTGCACCGTGTCGTAGCGATACATGGCCGGCGCCGCCACGAGCGGCGCGGATATCAGGAGCATGACCAGGGCGGTGACAAGGCTTTTCATGGCATGGAACCATGATGCCTCATTTGTGTCGCGCGTGGGTGCGCGCAGTCACATGTCGAACTTGCCGACCTCGAAGCCGGCCTGCTGGTACTCGCGCCAGCGCTGGCGCGAGCCGTCGCGCTCGGATGGATCGGCCGGCACCACTTCCAGCACCCGCTCCGCCGGCACGCGCACGGCTTCCGGGCGCAGGTTGATGACGAGCGGGCGCTCGGGAGCATCCACGCCGGGTGGCACGATCAGCACCGGCACTTCGGCATCGTCGTCGTTGCCCGCCAACTGGTGGGGGATGAAGGCGTCCTCGTCGAAAGCCCACAGCAAGTCGTCGACCTCCTCGGCCTGGGCAAAGTCGCGGGCCAGGATCAGCAGGGGCTTCTCCTGTGCCAGGGCTTTTTGCACCAGCTTGCACACCAGCAGCAGGGGCTGGTCGCGGAAGCGTGGTTTGGCGATGAGGTAGAAGTCGGCGCGCATGATGGCGAGTTTAGCGGATGGGCGTTGGAGAGGTTTTCGGGATGTAGCTACCCCCTCACGTCATTCCGGCGAAAGCCGGAATCCATTGTCGTTTCCCGCGAGAATCAAAATGGATTCCGGCTTTCGCCGGAATGACAGTAATGAGGGTTACGCTTTTCCCGAGTCGATCAGCTGCGATCCATCA
>DASSTF010000029.1:0-7335 GCA_035708045.1 Rhodanobacteraceae bacterium
GAATGCGCGCGTCGGAGTCGAGCACTTCGAGCAGGCGGGTGTCGAGCCGTTTGAATTCGGGCGACCGGGTGTAGCCGGTGACCGTGCTCGCGTCCTGCTGCTTGACCCAGTCCATCGCGCGGGTGCCGTCGATGTCCTCGAGCCACAGGTAGGCGTCGTCGGGGGCGTGTGCGCCGGCCGGCGCGGCGTTCTGTGCGTGTGTCATGCCTGCCAGTGTGAGGCCCAGCGCGAGGGTGAGCCAGCGGGTGGTGTGGGTCATGTCGGTTTTTTCCCCTGTGGAACGGGTGAGTGTGGCCGGTCGGGTGGTGGAGTACCTGTGACTAAAGTCAGGGCGCGCGCTCTGCTCCCTCTCCCCCATCCTTATCAAAAATGGGGGAGAGGGCCGGGGTGAGGGGCCAGGGCTCGCGGGGAGCTGCGCTCGTACGTCCTGATAAAAGCGAAGGCCCGCGCTGATAAAAGCGAAGGCCCGCGAGGGGCCTTCGGTAGTGGGTCTATCGCTAGAGCGGCCCCTCACCCCAACCCTCTCCCCGAGGGGGAGAGGGAGCGAACGTGCTATGCGGGTTCGCCTGCCGGGTGCGGTGGCGGGCGGCTGCTTGGCGCGATTACAGCAGCGGGATCAATAAAAGCGCCACGATGTTGATGATCTTGATCAGCGGATTGACCGCCGGCCCCGCGGTGTCCTTGTATGGATCGCCGACGGTGTCGCCGGTGACCGCCGCCTTGTGGGCCTCGGAGCCCTTGCCGCCGTGGTTGCCGTCCTCGATGTACTTCTTGGCGTTGTCCCAGGCGCCGCCGCCGGTGGTCATCGAGATGGCCACGAACAGGCCGGTGACGATGGTACCGATCAGCACGCCGCCGAGGGCTTTCGGGCCGAGGATCAGGCCGACCAGGACCGGCACCACGACGGGCAGCAGCGACGGGATGATCATTTCCTTGATCGCCGCCTTGGTCAGCATGCCCACGGCACGGTCGTACTTGGGCCGGGCGGTGCCTTCCATGATGCCGGTGATCTCGCGGAACTGCCGGCGTACTTCCTCGACCACGGAACCGGCGGCGCGGCCCACCGCTTCCATCGCCATGGCGCTGAACAGGTAGGGAATCAGGCCGCCGATCAGCAGACCCACGATCACCTTGTGGTCGGACAGGTCGAACGTGAATCCGTGTCCGGCACTGGTGGTCAGGTTGTGCGTGTAATCGGCGAACAGCACCAGCGCGGCCAGCGCCGCCGAACCGATGGCGTAGCCCTTGGTCACGGCCTTGGTGGTGTTGCCCACGGCGTCCAGCGGATCGGTGATGCCGCGCACCTCGGCCGGCAGGTCGGCCATTTCGGCGATGCCGCCGGCGTTGTCGGTGATCGGGCCGTAGGCGTCGAGGGCCACGATCATGCCGGTCATCGACAGCATCGCGGTCACCGCCACGGCGATGCCGTACAGGCCGCCGAAGTAATACGACAGCCAGATCGAGGCGCAGATCGCCAGCACCGGCCAGGCCGTCGCCTTCATCGAAATGCCGAGGCCGGCGATGATGTTGGTGCCGTGGCCGGTGGTCGACGCCTTGGCGATGTGCTGCACCGGCTTGTGTTCGGTGCCGGTGTAGTACTCGGTGATCCATACGATCAGGCCGGTCAGGATCAGGCCGATCAGCGCGCAGTAGAACAGGTTGTTGCCGGAAATGACGTAGCCCGAACCGTCGTCCAGCCCGGCCGGGAACAGCGCGTGGGTGATGAACCAGAACGCGATCGCCGCCAGCACCGCCGACACGATCACGCCCTTGTACAGCGCGCCCATGATCGAGCCGCCTTCCTTGACGCGCACGAAGAACGTGCCGATCACCGAGGCGATGATCGAGGCCGCGCCGAGGATCAGCGGGTACAGCACCGCGTTGGCGTTGTGCGCGAACGCGAGGCCGCCGAGCAACATCGTCGCGACCACCGTCACCGCGTAGGTCTCGAACAGGTCGGCGGCCATGCCGGCGCAGTCGCCGACGTTGTCGCCGACGTTGTCGGCGATCACCGCCGGATTGCGCGGGTCGTCCTCGGGAATGCCGGCCTCGACCTTGCCGACCAGATCCGCGCCGACGTCCGCGCCCTTGGTGAAGATGCCACCGCCCAGACGCGCGAAGATGGAAATCAGCGAAGAACCGAAGGCCAGGCCGACCAGCGCGTGCAGGCCGGTTTCGCCGGTCAAACCGAAGTGGTTGAGCAGCATCCAGTAGCCGGTCACGCCCAGCAGCGCCAGGCCGACCACCAGCATGCCGGTGATGGCGCCGCCGCGGAACGCCACGTTCATGGCCTTGCTGATGCCACTGCGGGCGGCTTCGGCGGTGCGCACGTTGGCGCGTACCGACACGTTCATGCCGATGTAGCCGGTCGCACCGGAAAGGATCGCGCCGATGGCGAAGCCGATCGCGGTCGGCCAGGTGATGAAGAAACCCACCAAAAGAAAAAGCACCACGCCGGCGATGGCAATGGTGCCGTATTGGCGGTTGAGATAAGCGCGGGCGCCCTCCTGGACGGCGCCCGCGATTTCTCGCATGCGCTCGTTGCCCGATGACTGGGCGAGCACCCAGCGTACCGAAAACACGCCGTAGAGGATGGCGATGACCGCGCATGCCAGCGCGATCCACAAACCGTACTGATGCAGCATGGAACCTCCCCAAGTTTTTGCGGGCCCGGAAGCGGGCAGCCTCCCGAGTATAGACACAGATGAGCGCGACGTGTGTTGTGCCTCGCCATGGGGATGTGGTAGCGCGTGGGGCTGAAGTGCCGCTGTGTCGTTTTGCCGCAGAACGTGGGCGGTAGATCGGATCGGCTTCATCAGCCTGACCTGCAAATTGCGTGGGGCGCGCGGGAGTAGACTTCAAGCTGTTTGAACCGGAATCGTTGCCATGCCCCATCCCGACCTTGCCCAACGCCGCGCCGCCTTTCGTGACCTGCATCGCGAAGGCTGTTTCATACTGCCCAATCCGTGGGATCCGGGATCGGCGAAATGGCTGGCGCAGGCTGGCTTCAAGGCGCTGGCCAGCACCAGTTCGGGCTATGCGTTTTCGCGCGGACATGCCGACGGCGACATCGGGGTGGACGAGGTGCTCGCGCATCTGCGCGATCTGGTCGAGGCGACCGATCTACCGGTCAACGCCGATTTCGAGAGCGGTTACGCGCGTGATCTCGATGGGCTGGCGACCAACGTGCGGCGTTGCGTCGACACTGGCGTGGCCGGTTTGTCCATCGAGGATTCAACGGGCGACAAGAATCGCCCGCTGTACGATTTCGACGAAGCCGTGGCGCGCATGCGCACCGCGCGCCAAGCCATCGACGAGAGCGGCGAGGACGTGATGCTGATCGGCCGCAGCGAAGGCTTTCTGGTCGGACGCCCCGACCTCGACGAAACCCTGCGCTGCCTGAAAGCCTATGCCGAAGCCGGCGCCGATTGCCTGTACGCGCCGGGCCTGTCCACGCGCGAGCAGATCGCCGCCGTGGTCGAGGCCGTGGCGCCCAAACCGGTCAACGTGCTGATGGGCCCGGCGGCCAAACTGGGCTTCGATACCCTGGCCGAACTCGGCGTGCGCCGCGTGAGCGTCGGGGGCGCGTTGGCGCTGGCGGCGTGGGGCGGTTTCGCCACTGCCGCGAATCGACTGGCCGCAGGATCCTTCGATGGCTTTGCCGGTGCGCTGACCCATGCGCAAATGAATGCGATGTTCGCATAGGGTGGGTCAAGGCCTAATGCTTTAAATACCCGTTCGTCCTGAGCCCTTCGACAGGCTCAGGACAGGCTACGGCCGTAGGCCGAAGTCGAAGGACATGCCGCAATCATGCGAGAGCGCTTCGACTCCGCCCGCTGCGCGGACTACGCTCAGCGCGAACGGTTGAGGACGAAGGACAATGCGGTGGATCACTGAACGCGTAGGGTAGCCATTGTCCGCTGTCATCGCTTCACGCTGCCGTCGGCCATTGGCCTTCCACGATGACGTGTCGCGCCAGTCTGCCGCCGATCCAGTAGGCCAGCTCTGCCGGTTCGCGCGCTTCCCACACCACCAGATCGGCGCGCTGGCCGATGTCGAGCGTGCCGCGGTCGTCGAGGCCGAGGGCACGGGCGGCGTTGACGGTCACGCCGCGCAAGGCTTCTTCCGGCGTCAGGCGGAACAGGGTCGAGGCCATGCTCATGGCCAGCCGCAGCGACAGCATCGGCGACGTGCCGGGATTCAAGTCGGTGGCGATGGCGATCGGCACGCCATGTTTGCGTAGCAGGTCGAGGGGCGGCAGGTGGGTGTCGCGCAGGGCGTAGAACGCGCCGGGCAGCAGCGTGGCCACGGTGCCGGCGGCGGCCATGGACTGGATGCCGGCTTCGTCCAGATGCTCCAGGTGATCCGCCGACAGGCCGCCGAATTCGGCCACCAGCGCCGCGCCGTTCTGGTTGGACAATTGCTCGGCATGCAACTTGACGGGCAAGCCCAGTGCCCGGGCGCGCTCGAAGACGCGGCGGGTTTCCGCCAGGCTGAAACCGATGTTTTCGCAGAAGGCATCCACGCCATCGACCAGGCCTTCGTCGGCCAGTGTGGGCAACATGGTGTCGCAGACGAGATCGACGTAGGCCGCGCGGTTTTCGGCGTATTCCGGTGGCAACGCGTGCAGGCCGAGAAAGCTGGTGCGCACGGTCACGCCCAGCTCGCGTCCGATGCGCCGGGCCACGCGCAGCATGCGGCGTTCTGCGTCAAGCTCCAGACCGTAGCCGGATTTGATTTCCAGCGTGGTCACGCCGTCGGCCAGCAGCGCGCGTGCGCGTGGCAGGGATTGCGCGAACAGCGCGTCTTCCGAGGCCGCGCGCGTGGCCTTGACCGTGGAAACGATGCCGCCGCCGGCGCGCGCGATGGTTGCGTAGTCGGCGCCGTTCAGGCGCATCTCGAATTCACCGGCGCGATCGCCGCCGAACACCAGGTGCGTGTGGCAGTCGATCAGTCCGGGCGTCACCAGCGCGCCGTGCAGCGGCACCACGCGTGTGGCCAGTGCGTTCGGCGCGTCGGGCAGTTCGCTCATGTCGCCCGCCCATGCAATGCGGCCGTTGTGGCAGGCCAGCGCGGCGTGCCGGCGCACGCCGTAACCGGCGGCATCGGCCATGGTGGCGAGGGTGGCGTCGGTCAGCAGGAGATCCCAGTCGGGAGGATTCATGAAGAGGCTTCCGTGGTTTTCGTCTCAGCCGCCTTGTCGGAGGCTGCTGCTGCCGCGATCTGCTGCTGCCGATATTGCTCGACGACGCGGTTGGCGAAGGTGCGGTACACCGGCGTGCGGCAGACCAGGCCCGAGGTGGCGCGCGCCAGCAGGCAGGTGGCGAGGATGGGAATGACCATGGCCTGATTCGAGGTCAACTCCATGGAAATCACGGCGGCCGTGAGCGGCGATTGCGTCACGCCGGAAAGATAGGCCGCCATGCCCAGCAGCACCACCGCCGACACCGGCGCGGCGGGCAGCAGCAGGCTCAGGTTGTGGCCGAGACCGGCGCCCACCGACAGCGCCGGCGAAAACAGGCCGCCGGGAATGTTGGCCCAGTACGAGGCCACGTTGGCGAACAGTTTCAGGATGCCGAAACCGGCGCCGGGCGCATCGGATTGCTGCTGCAAAATGGCGCGGGCCTGATCGTAGCCGGTGCCGTACAGGCTGTCGCCGCCGAGGCGGCTGAGCAGCACCAGGGCGAGGCCGCAGCCGATGGAAAACAGCACCGGCCAGTGCCTGCGCAGCGCCACGATCTTCGCCAGCGGACCGAAGTCGAGCAGGATCAGCCGCGCATAGATGCCGCCGGCCAATCCACACAAAATGCCCGTAGCCAGCACCGCCATCCAGGCCGAGCCCAGCGGCAGGTTGGCCGTGACCTGACCGAAGTAGGAGTAGTTGCCCAGCGTACCCAGCGTCACCACGCCGGCGATCACCACGGCGGTGAGGATGATGCCGCTCATGCGATGTTCGTAGGCGCCGGCCATTTCCTCGATGGCGAACATCACGCCGGCCAGCGGCGTGTTGAAGGCCGCCGACAGACCCGCGGCCGCGCCGGCCAGGATGAAACGTCCGGCGGCGGCCGGTTCGGCAAAACCGAAGCGACGGCCCAGCGAATACATCAGCCCCGCGCCCACGTGCACGGTCGGGCCCTCGCGGCCCACCGACGCGCCGGTCAGGAAGGCCGTCAGGGTCAACAGCATCTTGCCGGCGGCGATGCGCAGCGACAGCGCGCGGTGGCGGAAGTCGCTGTCTTCCACGTCCAGCGCGGCGATGGCCTCGGGAATGCCCGAGCCGCGCGTGGCCTTCAGCGAACCGCGCGTCACCCACGTCAGCAGGCCGAAGGCAGCGGGCGTGATGAGCAGCGGCCACCAGGGGCTGATCATCACCACGTGGTGGAACGCCTGGTAGGCATATTTGGCCGCTTCCACGAAGACGATCGTGACCAGACCCACGATCAGCGCGCCCACCCAGAACAGGATGCGCCGGCGCCATTGCACCGGCGACAGCCAGGCGCGCAGGCGTGGATGCTGTAGTGGCGGTGAATTCACGGTGTCGGCGGCTGCGTGGCGTGCATCTTTCTATTATGCAGCCCATGGCAAGGGGGCGGGGCGGTGTCGTCAACCGGCGCGCGTTTCCGGGTGCGGCATCCAGCGTGTCTCGTACAGGTCGAAGCGCCGATCCTTGAGGTTCTGCACCGTGCCCGAATTGCGTGCGGTGGCCAGACTTTCCAGACGCAGGTCGGCGAACAGCACCGTCTCGATGTTGGGCGTGGAATCGGCGGCGATGCCGTCGCGCGCGAAGGGAAAATCGCAGGGCGTGAGGATGCAGCTCTGCCCGTACTGGATGTCGAAGTTGTTCACGCGCGGCAGGTTGCCGACGTTGCCCGACATCACGATGTAGCACTGGTTCTCGATGGCGCGCGCCTGCGCGCAGTAGCGCACGCGCAGGTAACCCTCGCGCACGTCGGTGCAGAACGGCACGAACAGCATCAGCGCGCCCTGGTCGACGAGATGGCGCGCCACTTCCGGAAACTCGGTGTCGTAGCAGATCATCACGCCGATCGGGCCGCAGTCGGTGGGGATGACCGCCGCGTTTTCCCCGCCGCTGATGTTCCACACGTTGCGCTCGCTGGGCGTGGGATGCAGTTTCTCGCGCTCGTGGATGGAGCCGTCGCGCAGGCACACGTAACAGACGTTGTGGATGTCGCCGTTGGCCTGCTCGGTCGGGTGCGAGCCGGCGATGATGTTGATGTTGTAATCCACCGCCAGACGCGAGAACAGCTTCTTCACTTCCGGCGTGTATTCGCTGAGCTTGCGGATGGTGTCGAACGGCGACATGCGCAGGTTTTC
>DASSTF010000030.1:0-8402 GCA_035708045.1 Rhodanobacteraceae bacterium
CTGACGGTGGCGCCCGGCGACTTTTTCGCCCTGCTCGGCCCCAACGGCGCCGGCAAGTCGACGATGATCGGCATCATCAGCTCGCTGGTCAACGCCAGCGGCGGCGATGCGCGCGTGTTCGGCGTGTCGATTCACGAGGACCGCATGGGCGCGATGCGCATGATCGGTCTGGTGCCGCAGGAGATCAATTTCAACCAGTTCGAGAAGCCGTTCGACATCTGCGTCAACGTGGCCGGTTTCTATGGCATCCCCAAGCCGGAAGCCAGCCGGCGCGCCGAGAAATACCTCAAGGAGCTGCGCCTGTGGGACAAGGCATTCCAGCCGGCGCGCATGCTCTCGGGCGGCATGAAGCGACGTCTGATGATCGCCCGCGCAATGATGAACGAGCCGAAGCTGCTGATTCTGGACGAGCCTACCGCCGGCGTGGACATCGAGATCCGCCGCTCGATGTGGCAGTTCATCACCGGCATCAATGCCGCCGGCACGACGGTGATCCTCACCACGCATTATCTGGAAGAAGCCGAACAGCTGTGCCGCAACATCGCCATCATCGACCACGGCACCATCGTCGAGAATTCGTCGATGAGGCAGTTGCTGGGCAAGCTGGACGTGGAAACCTTCGTGCTTGACACCAGCGAGCTTCCCGCCGCACTGCCGCAGGTGCCGGGGGTCGAGATGCGCCGCACCGACGCCTACACGCTGGAGGCGGAAATGTCGCGCGGGCACGATCTCAATTTGTTGTTCGCCACCCTCTCCCACCATGACATCCGTGTCAGATCCATGCGCAACAAGGCCAACCGCCTGGAAGAATTGTTCGTGCGCCTGATCGACAACGGCAAGGCAGAAGCCGCATGACGACCACCACCAACTTCGTCGCTCTCGGCACCATCGTGCGCCGCGAGGTGATGCGCATCACCCGCATCTGGACGCAGACACTGATCCCGCCGGCGATCACGATGACGCTTTATTTCATCATCTTCGGCAAGGTCATCGGCAGCCGCGTCGGCATCATCGAAGGCGGCTTCACCTACATGCAGTACATCGTGCCGGGCCTGGTGCTGATGAGCGTCATCACCAACAGCTACGGCAACATCACCAGCTCGTTCTTCGGCGCCAAGTTCGGGCGTTTCGTGGAGGAGATGCTGGTTTCGCCCATGCCCAACTGGGTGATCCTTTCCGGTTACATCATCGGCGCCATGGTGCGCGGCCTGTGCGTGGGCACGGTGGTGCTGCTGATCGCGCTGCTGTTCACGCATCTCAATATCGTGCATCCGCTGGTGATGCTGACCACGGCCATGCTCACCTCGATCGTGTTTGCGCTGGCCGGCTTCGTCAATGCCGTGTTCGCCAAGAAGTTCGACGACATCGCGCTGATTCCCAACTTCGTGCTGACGCCGCTGACCTATCTCGGCGGTGTGTTCTATTCCATCAAGGACATCGGCGAGCCGTGGCATGCGCTCTCGCTGGCCAATCCCATTTTGTACATGGTCAACGCCTTCCGTTTCGGCGTGCTCGGCATCAGCGACATCAACCTCTTCGTCGCCTACGGCATGATGGTGCTTTTCGTTTTCCTGCTTGGCGGTTTCGGTCTGTTCCTGCTCAGGCGCGGCGTGGGCATGCGCTCGTGATCCGGCGCGGGATGACGCAGGTCATCCCCGTCCATCCTCGTTTTGTGGAATGATGGCCGATGATGCTGGCCCTCTCCATGCCATGAGGGCCACGCGCGGTGTCATGAGAGTCTGTCACGTGAATATGCCGGTTCTGGACCATCAAGCTTCTCCCGCCACATCCGTGCGCCTGCCGCACCACCTGCCTCTCGACGCACGCGACGCGGACGCATTCCGCCGGACGTTGCGCGAATACTTCCTCGCCACCTTCGACCGCGACGAGTCGCTGTACAGGACGCTGGCTTGCGAGGCGGGCTGGTATGAGCGCGCCATCGCGCTGCGCCATCCTCTGATTTTCTACTACGGCCACACCGCCACGTTCTTCATCAACAAGCTGATCCTGACGCGGCTCGTCGAGGAGCGCATCGATCCGCACCTGGAATCGGTGTTCGCCGTGGGCGTGGACGAAATGAGCTGGGACGATCTGGACGACGCCCATTACGATTGGCCGTCCATCGCCGAGGTACAGGCCTATCGCGACAAGGTGCGAGCACGGGTGACGGACATCATCGAACACGCGCCGCTGACGCTGCCGATCGGCTGGGATCACCCGTGGTGGGCCATCGTCATGGGCATCGAGCACGAACGCATCCATCTGGAAACCTCGTCGGTGCTGATCCGCCAGCAGCGCCTGGATTACGTGAAACCGCAAGCCGCCTGGACGCCGTCGCGCGATGCCGGCGAAGCGCCCGCCAACACCCTCGTGACCGTACCTGCGGGCTCCGTCACGCTGGGACGCGGCAAGGACGAGCCACGCTACGGCTGGGACAACGAATACGGCCATCACGAAGCCGACGTGCCCGCATTCAAGGCCAGCCGATTGCTGGTCAGCAATGGCGAATTTCTGGCGTTCGTCGAAGCCGGCGGCTACCGGCAACCCAAGCATTGGGAGGAGGAAGGCCAGCGCTGGCTCGCCTTCAGCAAGGCCACGCATCCGACGTTCTGGGTCGCCGACGGCCCGCGCTGGAAACTGCGCCTGATGACCGAGGAAGTGCCGATGCCATGGAACTGGCCGGTGGAGGTCAACGCGCACGAAGCGCGCGCCTTCTGCCAATGGAAATCGGCGCAGAGCGGCCAGTCCGTGCGCCTGCCGAGCGAGGACGAGTGGCATCACATGCTGGCCGTGAGCGGCTGGCAGCGCGGCGACGACGCCAACCTGTACCTCGACCATGGCGCATCGTCATGTCCGGTCGACCGCTTCGCGCACGGCGATTTCTGCGACATCGTGGGCAACGTCTGGCAATGGACGGAAACGCCGACCTACCCGTTCGACGGCTTCGACGTGCATCCCATCTACGATGATTTCACCACCCCGACCTTCGATGGCCGCCACGCCATCATCAAGGGCGGATCGTGGGCCTCCACCGGCAACGAAGCCGAGCCGGACGCACGCTATGCCTTTCGCCGCCACTTCTTCCAGCACGCCGGATTCCGCTACGTGATCGCCGACAACCAGCCCGTTCCACCTTCGCAATACGAAACCGACAAGCTTCTGTCCGAATACGCCGAGTTCCATTACGGCGCCGAGTATTTCGGCGTACCCAATTTTCCGCGCGCTCTGGCGGATCTCGTCGTCCGGGCGCTGGGCGACGGCCCCCGGCATCGCGCGCTCGACATCGGCTGTGCGTCGGGTCGCGCCAGTTTCGAGCTGGCCCGCCATTTCGACGAAGTCACGGGCATCGATTTTTCCGCCCGTTTCATTCACCAGGGCGTGACCCTGGCGCGCGGTGAACCGCTGCGCTACGCCCTGGTCGACGAGGGCGAACTGGCGACGCCGCGCGAAGTCCGCCTGGCCGATCTCGGCCTGCAGGAAGTCGCCGACAAGGTGACGTTCTGGCAAGGCGACGCCTGCAACCTGAAACCGCAGTTCACCGGCTACGACGTCATCCTTGCCGCCAACCTGGTCGACCGCCTGTACGATCCGGCCAAGTTCCTCGCGACCATTCACGAGCGGCTGCACATCGGCGGCCTGCTGCTCATTGCCACGCCCTGCACCTGGCTTGCCGAACACACCCCGCGCGAACAATGGCTGGGCGGATTCGAAAAAGACGGCCAACCCGTGCGCACCATCGACGGCCTGCGTGCCGCGCTTGATGGGCATTTCGAAGCGGTGGGCGAGCCGAGCGAAGTGCCTTTCGTGATCCGCGAGACACGGCACAAGTTCCAGCACACCCTGTCCGAAGCCAGCCTGTGGCGGCGTGTGCGTTGATTGCCCGCCGAACGTGGCTTGCCGTTGCGTAGACCTCCCCGCGGATGGTTGAACGAAACCCGTTCGCCCTGAGGTATCGAAGGGCAGTCCCCAGGCTTCCCGCATTGTTCAAGGTTCGATACGCGAAGCGTACCCTGCGCTGAGCTTGTCGAAGCATCATCACGAACGTTGGAGGTTGTCGGCAAGCGGTTTGCATGCCGCGAACGTGCCAAAATGACCCGCATGGGTGATACGACACACACGCTTTTCGATTTCGACCGGACCATCGACCGCGGCGGCACGCACAGCGTGAAGTTCGATGCGCGCGCCGCCGTCTTCGGTGATGCCGACGTCACGCCACTATGGGTGGCCGACATGGATTTCGCCGTGGCGCCATGCATCAGCGATGCCGTGACCGCCCGTGCACGCCATCCCGTTTACGCTTACACGCTGGTACCAGACAGCCTCCATCAGGCCATCATCGACTGGCATGCCGAGCGCCATGGCTGGAATATCGAACGCGACGACATCTTGCTGACGCCCGGCACCTTGCCGGCTTTGTCCACCGCCATCGAAGCCTTCACGCAAACCGACGATGGCGTCATCATCCAGCCGCCGGTATACGGCCCGTTCGCGGCGCTCACCGAAGCTGCCGGGCGCACGGTGGCGGCCAATCCACTGATCGAAGCCGGTGGCCGTTACCGCATCGATCTGGATCATCTCGAACATTGTGCGGCGGACGGTGCGCGCCTGCTGCTGCTGTGCAATCCGCACAATCCCGTGGGCCGCGTCTGGAATCGCCCCGAACTGGAAGCCATCCTCGACATCTCGCGCCGCCACGGCCTCACCGTCGTCAGTGACGACATCCACGGCGACCTCGCCTACAGCGATGCCGACTACGTGCCGCTCGGCCGTCTGGCGCGTTCCGACGACCGCGTCATCAGCGCGGTGTCGCCATGCAAGACCTTCAACATCCAGGGCCTGGCGCTGACCGCCCTGGTCGTACCCGACCCTGCTTGCCGCGCGGCCCTCGCGGGCGTGCTTGCAGCGCGTCGGCTGGACAACTTCAACCCCTTCAGCCTGGCCGCCGCCGAGGCCGCCTGGCGTCACGGCGGCCCGTGGCGCGATGCCTTGGTGACCTATCTGCAAACGACGCGCGATGCCGTGGTCGATCACGTGCGCCAACATCTCGCCCCGATCCGCGTGACACCGCCACAGGCCGGTTACCTGATGTGGCTGGACTGCCGCGAGTTGGGTATGGACGACGCCGAACTCAAACAATTCTTCATCGAACGCTGCCGCCTCGGACTCAATCCGGGCATCGATTTCGGCGCCGGAGGCAGCGGCTTCATGCGACTGAACATCGCCTCGCCACGCGCACGCATCATGCAGGCGCTGGAAGCCATCGGCGATGCATTGGCCGAGGTGCCATCATGAATCCCGCCAAGGTGCGCCGCGAACACGTGCGCAAACTCACCGATCTTCCCAACATCGGTCCCGCGATGGCGCGGGATTTCGCCTTGCTGGACATCCGCACGCCCGGCGAACTGGCCGGGCGTGATCCTTTGCAGCTTTACCACGCACTGTGCCGCAAGACCGGAACCCGGCAGGATCCCTGCGTGCTGGATGTTTTCATGTCGGTGACCCGTTTCATGGACGGCGACGATCCGAAACCCTGGTGGGATTACACCGCCGAACGCAAGCGTCGTTACGACATATGACACCAAAGCGTCGAACAGCGTTCGGCGGATGACGGCGAAGCCACACCATCCCCACCCAACCCTCCCCTTGAAGGGGAGGGCTTTTGTTTGAGGCTTTGTGGTGAGATCTCTTCCTTGAAGGAGGCTGCCCGCTTTTGCTCCCTCCCCTTCAAGGAGAGGGCTGGGGTGGGGATGGTTTGGTCGTGCAGAAGAGTCAGTCTCGTGCCATCGCTCAAGGCATGTAACGCAGCGTCAACATCGCCGTACGCCCCGGCTGGTTGTAGTAGTACACCGTTTCGTAATCGCGATCGAACGCATTGGCCAATTTCACCTGCGCCTGCCAATGCGTGGCGAACTGCCAGCTGCCGCGCAAGTCCAGCGTGGCGTAACCGCCCAGCCAGTGCGTATTGGCGATGTCGTCGTAGCGGCCGCTGAAGGCCTTGACGGTGGCGCCCACGCTGAAAGCACCCAACTGGCGATCGAGATCGAAGCGCACGCTGCGCTCGAACCGGCGCGGCAGCAGGTTGCCGTCATGGACACCGCCGTCGTCGTTCTCGGGCTTCTGCCAGGTGAAGCTGGTCGTCCAGTGCCAACGTTTCCATTCGCCAGCCACTTCGCCGTCCACGCCAAGGATGCGCGCCTTGCTGATATTGCCGGGCGTGAAGTTGGCATCCAGCGCGATCAGGTCGTCGATGCGGTTGCGATACGCACCCACCTGCCAGTGCCAATGCGCATGGCGCGCGGAAAGATCGATCTCCACATTGCGCGACTTTTCCGGCTTGAGGTGCGGATCGGCGCTGGGCGGAAAACCCGGATAGGACGGGTAGTACAGATCATTGAAATCAGGCGCATGGAAGGCCGTGGCATACGATGCACTCAGCACCAGGCCACCGTCGAAATGATAACCCCAGGCCACCGCACCCGTGTCGTGGTTGCCGAACTGCTGGTTGTGGTCGTGACGCGCGGAAAGCTGGATCTCGTTGGCGCCGAAGAACCCCTGATACTGCGCGAACACGCCGGTATTGTCGCGGTCGGTTCGCACGTAGGCGGTATCGCTGTCGATTTTCTGTCGCAGGTAATCCGCGCCCACGGTCAAGGTCTGGCGCTCGGCGAGCGTGATGGCGTTGAGCCAGCTGGCCTGGTTCTGTGTGGAATCACCGAAGCCGACGTAGACGCGATCGTGATAATTGGTGGCCTTGTCCACGCTCTGGCCCGCATTGAACGTCATCGTCCAGGCATCCGTGACCGGCAGGGTCAGGCGCGCGCCGGCCACCTGCTGCGCATGGCGGCTGTAGTTCTGGAAGCTGCCGTCGTATTCGATGAAGCTGGTGGTGCGCAGGAAATTGGCGGCAAGTTCGGCGCCATTGTCCCAGCGCCAGCCTCCGTTCAAGAGGCCGTTGTAGGCGCGGTAGCCATCCTTGTCCGGCTCGTTGGCGAAGCAGCCGGCAAACACCGTACCCGCGCCGAGCTTGCAACTGTTGATGCCCTGCGTGTACTTCGCGCCCAGGCTGACGTTGAACCAGCCATGCTTGCCGCCGCGCGAGAGGCCCGCTTCGCTCGACCATGTATCGTGGCTGCCGCCGGAAAGGCGAAACGAAGGCACAAGACCTTCGCCAGTCGCACCGTGACGCGTGAAAATCTGGATCACGCCACCGACCGCATCGGAGCCATACAGCGTTGAACGCGGCCCGCGCACGATCTCGATGCGCGCGATCTGATCCACCGGAATCTGCGCATAGGCGGCCAGTCCCGCGCCCACCGAACCGATGCGCACGCCGTCGATCAGCACCAGCGTATGGGTGGAGTTGGTGCCGCGCAAAAACAACGAAGTCTGCTGGCCGATACCGCCGGAATTGGCCAGGCTCACGCCCGGCAATCCGGACAGAAGATCCCGCAACGACACGGGTTGCAGACGATCGATGTCCTCACGGGTGATGATGGTCACCGGTGCCAGCGTGTCGGTGACGGACTGGTCGATGCGCGTGGCGGTCACCACGACCGGATCCAGCGACGACGCTTGCAGGGGAGCCGATTCGGCCGCCAGCACAGGGGAAGAAGCGGCAACCATGAGTGCCGCACAGAGAAGCTTGTATCGCATGCGTATGTCCTCGCCGCGCACCCCACGTGCGCGACTTGTTGGTGGCAAGTAAATGGCCACACGGCAGACCGCCGAACTCACGCGAGACGCATCGAACGAGTCCGGCCTCGCCCACCGCGAAGCCACCCGAAACGCACGACCCGACCGCGCGCTTCTTTCACCCAGGCCGGTCTCCGGACTCGCGAATGGACGTCTTTACGTCCCGGACCAACGGCCTTCCCGGCACATGTGCCAGTGACCCTGTTGTCGATCCGCACAAGCGACGCTTGCGTATTCGCCTACCGTTGCGGGGGCAGTGCCGGCTTGGCGCGAACGCGTACCGGCTTCCCGTTTCATCGCGGTTTCCCGCGACACCTGAGGTGGGGGAAGCATAACTGATCTTGGGGTGGGTAGTTCGGCTGTTTGTTTTGCCTGGCGTGTGAGTTGTTTCGCCTGCGGCGGTATCGCGCCCTAGCGGGCGCTCGTTCATTTCTCTTGCGTGCCCAAGAGAAACGGAACCAAAGAGAAGGGCACCCCCGTCCGGCGCCCTTCGGGTGCGTTCCGCGCTGCGGGGTTTTCCCGACGGGCCATCCTGGCCCGCGGGAAAATGACCGGCGTCCTGCCGGTCACCCTTCGGGCCTGATCCTCCACCCGTCCGCCGCTGTCTGAAGGGGAGGTCAGCAGCGCGTTGCGCTGCCCGCTTCCGCGAACGGGTGAAGATGCTGGTGGTTTGCCGGGTGTGAAACCCGGACTTCCATTTCACCGTTCGC